>NZ_JAJLOZ010000044.1:0-37673 GCF_025548615.1 Arthrobacter sp. A2-55
CCGGGCGGGGTGGCCGGCGTCGGGCTGTGCCTTGAGTTCCCAGCCGAACCGGCCGCCCTGAAGACCTGGCTCACCGCGGCGGGATTCACCGCGGCGCCTGCCCCCGGGCCGGCCGGCAGCTCCTTCCGGGTGCACACGCCGGGCGGGGCGGCCATTTGGGTCCGTGCGGGCGGGTTCATGGGGTAGAACTGTTACATGAGCGTCCGCACTCCTGATCCCTACCCCGGCTGGCTGTCCAACGAGGACCTGTACGAGGCCCGGAACCGGCTTCCCATGGTCTACGTGGAGGTGGTGCCCGTCCGGCTTGACCCCCTGGGCTACGTCAACGAGGTGGGGCTGCTGCTCCAGGCCGACGACGAGGGCTCCATGGTGCGCACCCTGGTGTCGGGGCGCGTGCTGTACCGCGAAACCATCCGGGCTGCCCTGGTGCGGCATGTGGAAAAGGACCTCGGCCCGCTGGCGTTCCCGCAGCTGCCCGTGAGCCCTGTGCCGTTCACCGTGGCCGAATACCTGCCCTCGCCTTCGCAGACGGGATTCACGGACGAACGCCAGCACGCCGTGGCCCTGGTGTATGTGATCCCCGTGACGGGCGAGTGCGAACCCCGCCAGGACGCCCTGGAGCTGACTTGGATGACGCCGGAGGAAGCGCTCAGCCCCGGCGTGCAGGCCGAATTCGTCGGCGGCCGCGGCTCCCTGGTGCGGCAGGCAATCTCCTACGCCGGCGTGGGCAGGTAACGAACAGGCGTAGGGTGCTGGCCCGTTCCTGCCAAGCGGCGTAGATTACGATGCATGGACAAGACCCAGCTCTCGGTACTCGTCAATGCGGACGCGGAACAGGTGTGGCTCATGCTGCGCGAACCAGCCAGGATTGCCCAGTGGCACGGCTGGGAAATGGACGGCCTGCAGGAGGAGATCCAACAGATCTACTATGGAGACGACGTCACGGAGGGCCCTGACCACCTCCGGCTTGAGCTGGGCATGGGCGACGTCTTCACCCTGGAGCCCGTCCCGGACGGCACCCGGCTCACGCTGACCCGCGGCCAGGCGACGGGTGAATGGGCCAAGTACGACGCCGACATCACGGAGGGCTGGTCCGTCTTCATCCAGCAGCTCAAGTTCAAGCTGGAACGCCACCCGCACACCCCCCGCCGGACCATCTTCGCCGACGGCACCAGCGCTGCACACACCCGGCTGTGGGACGCCCTGGGCATTGACACCGGATGGCTGCCCGACGCCGGCGAACCGTACAAGCTGACCCTGACCACAGGGGCCACGCTGGAGGGCAAGGTCTGGTACCGCACCGAGTCCCAGTTGGGCCTGACAGTGGCGGACTACGCCGAACACGGCGACGGCCTGCTCATCCTGGCCCAGCAGGCGCCCGTGGAGGGCGTGCGCGAACATCCCGGTGCCCAGGTCATCGCCTCCACGTGGGGGCTCGGCGCCGCAGCGATGGATGCCATCGGCTCCCAGTGGGACTCCTTCATGGAGACCCACTACCCCGACGCCTAACGGTCCCCGGACGGGCAACTAACAACCGCGCCCGCCCCCCGCATTCGCGCCCAGTGGTAC
Source organism: Arthrobacter sp. A2-55 (assembly GCF_025548615.1). Classification (NCBI taxonomy): domain Bacteria; kingdom Bacillati; phylum Actinomycetota; class Actinomycetes; order Micrococcales; family Micrococcaceae; genus Arthrobacter; species Arthrobacter sp. A2-55. The sequence continues at coordinate 1,570 of NZ_JAJLOZ010000044.1, forward strand.
GGGCGCGAATGCGGGGGACGTGCGCGGTTGCGTCCCGAGTGGGCCACAGACTGGCTACAGAACGGGTCCCGGTGTTTCCACCGCCCGGGCCGCAAAATCGGAAACCTCGGGATCGTCCTCATTGGCGCCAAAGTCCGAGGGCTTGGTGATGTCCTTGCCGTTGGGCACCTTCAGGGCCTGCAGCACCAGGGTGACCACCACGGCCACCAGGGCGTTGAGCACAAACGCCGTGACGGCGATGTAGACCTTGATGTTGGTGCCCGGGATGGCCGCAATGGAACCGCCAAAGTGGGCGTGCGAGACGGGGTTGACAACGCTGTAGGCCGCCCACGTGCCGTAGATGATGCCCACGGCCCAGCCTGCCAGCAGCGCCCACTTGTGGAACCAGCGGGTGTACAGGCCTGCCACAATGGCCGGAAACGTCTGCAGGATCCAGATGCCGCCCAGCAACTGCATGTTGATGGCAGCCGAGGCGTCCATGCCGATGACGAAGATCAGGGCTCCGAATTTCACCACCAGCGAGGTGACCTTGGAGACCTTGGCCTCCTGGCGCGGGGTGGCATCCTTTTTGAAGAAGTCCTTGTAGATGTTGCGGGTGAACATGTTCGCCGCCGCAATGGACATGATGGCGGCCGGCACCAGGGCACCGACAGCGATCGCGGCCAGCGCCACGCCCGCGAACCAGGACGGGAAATTGTCCAGGAACAGCTGCGGGACCACCAGCTGGGGGTTGATGGTCTTGCCGTCCAGCTCCACGGGGCGGGTGCCGGCGGCGATGGCCACGTAGCCAAGGAGCGCCAGGAAGCCCAGCACCAGGGAGTACAGGGGCAGCACGGCGGCGTTCTTGCGGATTGTGTTGCGGCTCTTGGTGGCGAGCACGCCCGTGATGGAGTGCGGGTACATGAACAGCGCCATGGCCGAGCCCAGCGCCAGGGTGGCGTACGCCGCGTAGCTGTCAGCGCCCGGAATGAACGGTCCGGGAACCTTGCCGGTGACAGGGTTCACGGTGGTCATCTTTGCCTGGGCGGCACCGAAGATGTGCTCCCAGCCGCCGAACTTGGTGGGCAGGTAGATGATGGCCACAATGACGGCCAGGTAGATCAGCACGTCCTTGACCACGGCAATCATGGCCGGGGCGCGCAGCCCGGAGGTGTACGTGTAGGCGGCCAGCACCACGAAGGCCACAATCAGCGGCAGGTCGTTGAGGAACCAGTTGCCCGGGCTGCCCACGCCCAGCACGGTCAGCACGGACTTGATGCCCACCAGCTGCAGCGCAATGTAGGGCATGGTGGCGATGATGCCGGTGAGCGCAATGGCCAGCGAGAGCGGCTTGCTGCCGTAGCGCCCGCCCACAAAGTCTGCCGTGGTGACAAAGCCGTGCCGCTTGGACACGGACCACAGCCGGGCCATCAGCAGGAACACGATGGGGTACAGCACAATGGTGTACGGAACGGCGAAGAAGCCGCTCACGGAGCCTGCCGCCCACATGGCTGCCGGGACCGCCACGAAGGTGTAGGCCGTGTAGAGGTCCCCGCCCAGCAGGAACCAGGTGATCCAGGTGCCGAACTTCCGCCCGCCCAGGCCCCATTCGTCGAGCGAATGCAGGCCGTCCGGCCCGCCTGTGCGCCAGCGTGCAGCATAGAAGCCCAGCACGCCCACCAGCACAAAGAGCACGACGACGACGACCAGTGCGGTGACGTCCACGCCCCTGGCTGCTGTCGGGGCGGCGGCCAGTGCGGCGCCCACCATGGCCGGTGCGGCGCTCACTTGGCCTCACCTCCGGCGTCGTGCCTGCCCCTGCGCCCGGCCTGGTCCTGCAGGACGGCGCGGCGGCGCTTGTCTTCGGTGGTCATCAACTTGTAGCAGATGCCGATCAGGATGGCGCAGATGGGCACCCACAGCATCTGGTACCAGAAGAAGAACGGAAAGCTGAAAAGGTGGGGGTCTGCGTGCGCGTACATCGGCACGGCAAGGGGGAAAATAATGGCAACGGCCAGCAGTATTCCGCTGACCACGTACGGCATGGGTCGTGCCGGTCCCCGCGTGGGTGAATCATGAGTGGTGTTCGGATAGGACATGAGCGGCTCCTTTGGGCTCTGCAGTCCATGGGTGTTTCTGACTTTTTCATGGTAGGGACACATACGGAACGATCGGTAGGTATTGGGAAAATTAGTTTCCCGTGTCACGGGCCACATTCCGCATCGTTGCACACCGCTTTTACAACGTGCTACGTTTGCGTTCGATCGTGATCAACCGGCAGGAGGTGGTACCCATGAACGCAGCATCAACAGTGGGCGCTCCCCTGCAGTCCACGATCGCGCGACTGAGGTAGTCGCCGCTGGGAGCGCCGGATCCGGCAATTCGCGAAAGGCGACTCCCATGAACACAACACCTTCTTCAATTCCCCGCATCTCCCCGGCAACGGCCTCCAATGGCATGCCCGGGCCTGCTTCCGTCCCCGGCGCACGGGCAGTGGTCCTCGGCGGCGGCGGATCGACAGGCAATGCCTGGCTGATCGGCGTGGTTGCCGGCCTCCACGAGGCCGGGCTGGACGTAACCGGCGCCGACGTGACCATCGGGACGTCGGCCGGGTCCACGGCCGCGGCCCAGCTCGCAGGCACCACGCCAGCCGAACTGCTGGAAGCCGTCCTCACCGCGGCGCCCCCGCCGCGGACAGGGCCGGCAGGACCCGTTGCCCCGGGGGTTGGGCGCCCCGCTAACGGGCTGGCCGCCGACTACATGGCGCAAACACAGGCCCTGATCGATGCCGCCGTGGATGCGGCTGACATGCGGCGCCGCATGGGCGCGGCCGCGCTTGGCCGGGCGGCATCATCGGACGGTGCCGCGCAGGCCAGGTGGCGAGCCACTGTCGCCGCCCGCCTCCCCGGCCTGCAGTGGCCTCAACGTCGCCTGCTCATCACGGCCGTCAATGCCCAGACGGGGGAACCTGCCGTCTTCGATCGGGACAGCGGCGTGGACATTGTCGACGCCGTGGCCGCCAGCTGTTCCAGCGGCTTTGCCTACACGATCGGCGGTCAGGCCTACATCGACGGCGGCTACCGGCGCAACGAGAATGCGGACCTGGCTGCCGGGTGCGGGCGGGTGCTGGTGCTGTCGCCCTTTGGCGGGCGCACCCGGCATCCGGCGGAGTGGGGCATGCAGCTGGCCGCCCAGGTCGAGGAACTGCGTTCAGCCGGCAGCCGGGTCGAAACGATCTTCCCAGACAGCGGCTCCGAGCACATTTTCGGCGCCAACGCGATGGACTTGTCACTGCGTCCCGCCGCTGCCCGGGCCGGCTACGGGCAAGGCAAGGCCTTGGCAGGGCGGCTCGCCGAATTCTGGGGCTGAGGCCTATTTTTTCGGTGGCGCACCCGCTGCGTACCCGGGGAAGCCGCGCATGTCCTTATTTAGGGACATGCCATTCTCGTCGACGGGGAAGCTATCCAGCACCTTGTTGGTGGCTGTGTCGACAATGATGATTGATTTCTTCGGCCACCGTGGATCCGGGTGCACCGTGTAGTTGATTGCGTGGCTCCCCGTGGCGCGGTTGTAGCCGTCGACGACAGTATTGGTTCGGGTGCTGATTTGGACGGTTTCATTAGGCAGACCGGCGTCGCTGCCATCCTCGGTGGTGCTGTTCCACCAGCCAATGTAGCCGCCGATTTTTGTCTTTATGGTTTCGCCGTTTGTGGGGCGACCGGAGGCATCAACCGTGAAGCTTTCCATCACCCGGTTTTGTGCCGGATCGAGTACGAGCATGACATTGCCTGCCCATGTTCCGTCTCGGAGGACCGCCCAGTTTTTCGCCGACAGCGTGGCCGGGGCACCGATTCGCTGTACGACAGTGCCTTTTCCGGTGCTGAAGATGACGAGGTTGGTGGGCTGTCCCGGCAGGGGCTTGCCATCCCACCAACCGTGGTAACTGCCGTCCGGGGACAGCGTGAACCTCTCAGCTGTGGTGAGCCGTTGCACACCGGAAACGTCAAGGGGCGTGAGCTTTTGCGAGGCACAGCCCGTCAGCAGCGGAAGGGCAATGACGAGTAACCCAATCGCCCGCCTAGTCCGGCTGCCCTGTCCAAATTGGTGCGGCTTGCACGTGGCCTCCATCATTCGTCCCTCCCGGACTGGTAGGGCGAAGAACACAGTGTGGGTGCAGCCGTGCCGGGAAGGTAAGGACGGTACAGGAGCATGATTCCGTCGTCTTCGTGGACTACCCGAAAGCCGTAGGATTCCTTGAATTGGAGGGCGTCGAAGGGAGTGAAATTGCCGTCGCCCCCGCCGCCGGTGTCGGTTTGGGTGAAGTCAATGACGGCCCAGCTGGCGTAGTCCACCTGACGGCCAAGCATGCCCACATTCGTCCGGTTAGTCAGGTGCGGCACCAACCGGTCATCTGCCTCCACACAGACGCCGGAGGGAACCATGTTGACCACCCGCTGTTGGGCAGCCATGTGGGCCGTGTACACCCCCGCCTTTCCCGTGAGCACATCGTGGACGGGGAACAGTCCAGGCAGGAAGGCAATGCCTAGTGCCGTGGATGCTGCAAAGACTGCGGGACCCCACACTTTCACGCCGTGCAGGCGCGGATGTCGCCGGACGACTTTTGCAACGACATCCACGGCCGCAAGCACCAGAATCGGGGCAAGGATGGCGTTGTATTGGAAGGCCGTCGACCACGTGCCTGGACGATCGCTCAGGAGCCTACTGGCGATAATGGGCGCCGCGAGCAGGACATAAGGCGACAGAAACGGGAGCAGCCCCAGTGGAAGGAATAAGGACGCCCACAGGAACTGTTTCGTGTTGTTATCGAACATGATGGCGGCCGATTTGAAGGGGTGGGCCGCGATGAACGACAGCGCGGCGCCCATTGTCGGCCCCAGAGCGGCGTACTGCCAGTACCCAAAGCTGGAGGACCTGTTGAAATGGGGGATGAGGCGTCCCGTGGTGAACAGGTAGCCGCCGACGCCCGTGACGAAGAGTGCCAAGGAGAGCTTCCATCGCCGGCGCAGCGCTAACACCATGGCCACGGCGACCACCATGAACCCCATGTCCTCACGAACCCCGAGGAGCATGACAGAAAGGATCTCGACTACAACATACCGGTTCCGGTCCACGGCGAGGATAATCCACGCGATCAGCGGAACGCCGAAGGCTATTTCGTGAAAGTCAAAATTCACCAGGCCCTGAATTGGCCACCAGAAAACATAACCGCCCGACACTGCCAGCGCCGCCCAGGAGGCAAGCCGCGCGCGGCAAAAGAGGTAGACGGGATAGATCGAGGAGGCCATCAGGACGGCCAAGGCGATGCCCAGCATGCGTGGGTCGTTCCACAGCCAATACAACGGAGCAAGGAGAGCAATGATGGGGTGGAAGTGGTCACCCATGATGTTGTAGATCAGGCCCTTGATCTCGCTATAGGGACCCATGAATGCGGAATATTGGCGAACCACCTGGTCGAATATTCCCAGGTCATATCCAGCAGAGCGAAACGTGCTGTACCGGAGCATGGAAAGGGTCGAATAGGCCGTTGCGGCCACCAGGGCAAGTAGGTTCACCCAGCGAAGCTCGCCCGTAAACAGGGTTCCGGCACGGCTGGCAAGCCGCCGCCCAAGGGATTGACGCCACACCACTTGGCGTTGCGATCCGTCCAAAACTTCCGTCGTCATCCATTCCCCCTGCCGGCTGCCAAGTCTACGTGTCCGACGGCCCAGCATCCCTCACCCCAAGGCCGAAAATGAAGGATCGGGGCCGGCAGGCGAACAGGACGGCACCGAAACACTGGCAAAATGGGGGCATGCCCTCCCCCGAATCTGCCACGAAGCTTTTCACGCCCGCGCCGGCCACGGCACCGCACGCCCTCCCCGCCGGACCGGCATCCCAGGACGAGTTCGGCTTCCGCGTGGCCACCCGGCTGGAGGATTCGTGCACTCCCACGTTGGCCGCCGTCGAACTTAACGGCGGAAGGTTCCAGGGCCGCACCGGGGTCATCACCACCCCGCACGGGACCATCAAGACGCCCGCCTTCATCGCCGTGGGCACCAAGGCCACCGTGAAGTCGGTGCTGCCGGAATCCATGGAGGAACTGGGCGCGCAGGCGCTGCTCTCCAACGCCTACCACCTGTACCTCCAGCCCGGCGCGGACATCCTCGACGAGGCCGGCGGGCTGGGCAGGTTCATGAACTGGCGCGGCCCCACCTTTACCGACAGCGGCGGATTCCAGGTCATGAGCCTGGGCTCGGGCTTCAAGAAGGTCATCAACATGGACGCCGCGGCCGCCTCACCCCACGCCGGCGCGGACGATTCCGTGGCCGTGGGCAAGGAGCGCCTGGCGCACATTGACGACGACGGCGTCTGGTTCAAGTCGCACCTGAACGGGGACATGCACCGCTTCACCCCGGAAGTGTCGATGCAGGTCCAGCACCAGATCGGCGCGGACATCATGTTCGCCTTTGACGAGCTGACCACGCTGCTGAACTCCCGCGGCTACCAGGAAATGTCGCTCGAGCGGACGCGGCTGTGGGCGCTGCGCTGCATCGAGGAGCACTTCCGGCTCACCGAGGAGCGGACGGGCAAGCCGTACCAAGCCCTGTTCGGCGTGATCCAGGGCGCCCAGTACGAGGACCTGCGGCGCAAGGCTTCCCGCGACCTGGGCGCCATGAACTTTGACGGCTACGGAATTGGCGGGGCGCTTGAGAAGGAAAACCTGGGCACCATTGTGCGCTGGTGCGCCGAGGAGCTGCCGGAGGACAAGCCGCGCCACCTGCTGGGCATCTCCGAGCCGGATGACATCTTCACGGCCATCGAAAACGGCGCCGACACCTTCGACTGCGTCTCCCCCACCCGCGTGGCCCGCACCTCGGCGTTTTACACCCCGGACGGCCGCTTCAACCTCTCCGGCGCCCGCTACAAGCGCGACTTCACGCCGCTGGTGGACGGCTGCGACTGCTATGCCTGCGCCAACTACAGCCGCGCCTACATCCACCACCTGTTCAAGGCCAAGGAAATGGTCGCGGCCACGCTGGTGTCCATCCACAATGAACGCTTTGTGGTGAAAATGGTCGACGACGCCCGCCTGGCCATCGAGGACGGCACCTTCTTCGAGTTCAAGGCGGAGACGCTGCGCCGGTACTACCCGAAGCGGTAGGCACGCCGGGGGTGCAGCCCTTTAGAGCACGTACGTCGGTTCGTGCCTCTTGAACCAGCCGATCACCAGCGTGGTTACGGGAACCAGCAGGTACTGCACGCCCACCTTGTACAGGAAACCCACCACCACGTAGTTGGCGAACATGCCAAAGCCCACAATGCCGATCACCGGCGCCGCAATGCTGCAGAAAATGAGGGTGTCGATGAATTCGCCTACTCCGCTGGAGCCCATGAGGCGCATCCACAGCTTCCGCTCCCCCTGGCGCGCCTTCAGCCGGACCATGATGAGGGAGTTGATGGTCTGCCCGGCCAGGAACGCGAGCAGGCTGGCCAGCACAATCTGCGGCACCGGGCCCAAGGCATCGACCAGGGCGTGCTGCTTGGCCACCCCGTAGTCGTCGGTGAACCCGGGCAGGGCAATGATCACCCAGTAGCTCAGGGACGCAAAGATGGACAGCGCGAAGGTGGTGAAGATGGCTTTCCGTGCCATCTTGAAGCCGTAAATCTCACTGATCACGTCTCCCAGGATGTAGGCGAACGGGAAGAGGAAGAAGCCGCCGTCCGTCACGATCGGCCCAAACAGCACACCCTTGGAGGCGCCGATGTTGGAAAGGATCACGATGACGGCCATGCAGGCGAGCAGGATGCCGTAGTAGCGGCTTCCAACGTCGGCAAAGCGCGGGGCGGACCGGGGACTGGCAGCGGTTTCGGGCGTGGCGGCATTGTTTTGCAGCGAGGGCATGGCGGTGTCTCAAATCATTGGTAAGTGGTTCGCCCAGCCGCCGCCCGTCAGGCAGCAGCCGGCTGTATTATCACTGGGCCCGTCTGCACCCGGGCCATCCCAATTCTGCCATGCCGGGTCAGGGCTTGGTGAAGCTGATGATCTCCGCCGCCTTTGACCAGCCTTCGACGGCGGCAAAGCGGGCGGCCTGCGCGGCGTCGGCCACGAGATACAGGACATCGGCTCCGTGCAGGAACGCCTCGTCGCCCAAGGCAGCCACCATCGCCTGTTCAAACGCGACCACCAGCTCGTCGTGGCCGTCGTCCACGGTCAAGTTGCCCAGCACGCCCAGCCCATCCTCGAGCTTGATGCGCCCGTCCGCCACGGGGCGGTCAAAAAGTGCCACCTCAACGGCGTCGTAGTTCTCCATCGGCGCCTCCGCCACGTACGCGTCGGCGGGGAGCGAGGGCACCAGGTCAAGGTCGTCAGTTTGGGCCGTAAGGAGCACCAGGGCGCCGGTTTCGCGGAACCCGAGCGGGCCGGCAAACTCCCGTGCCGCCGCGGCGTCCTCGGTCACGAGGGACAGCACGGTGCCAGGGGGAAAGGACGCTGCATGTGCCTTGGCGCCATCGCCGGGCCACGGGGCCAGCCGCTCGGGCACGGCACCGGTGATGACCACCGAACCGTCCTCCGCGGAGCCTTCCAGGTCACGCACTGCAGCCCATGCCGGGCCCCACACCGCTAGAGTTTCCTGCCAATGCGCCATGTGCTTCATCCTTTGCCTCAATGCCTACGGTGGCCACACACCGGCGCGGGCGGTCCTTTGAGGGCTGCGGGTCCGGCCCCTCAAGCATAGGCACAGCGGCGGCGTGCCCGCAGCGGCGATAGCATCGAGCCATGAACGGATGGCAGCAGGACGTCCTCGGACCCGGCTTTGAACAGCTCACCCTGGAGCTGCCCGCCGGCTCCCCAGCCACGCTGGTCCGCCACGCGGGCGGCGGCGAACGCTGGGAGCCCTCCGCGCTCACGGGTGCTGACGTGCTGTATGTCCACGGCTGGTCGGACTACTTTTTCCAGCGCGAACTGGCCGAATTCTGGACCCGGGCCGGCGCCGCGTTCTACGCACTGGACCTCCACAACTACGGCCGCAGCCTGCGCCCCGGCCAGTCCCCGGGCCAGGTTTCCTCCCTTACCGAGTACGACGGCGACATTGCCGCCGCGCTGACGGCGATGGGGCGGCGCGGGGCCGGGACCCCGGTGGAGCCCGCAACGGCAAACGAGCCCATGGCCGCAAACGGCAGTGGCGGCAGTAGCGGCAGACCCGGCGCCGAACCGGAAGATCCGCACCCAGGCGGGCCCATGGCGTGGGTGGCCGAGGCCCTGGCCGCCCTGGCCCGCCGCCGGGCCGCCCCCGCCGAGCCGGGCAGGCGTCCGCTGGTCCTGCTGGGGCACTCCACGGGCGGGCTGACCCTGAGCCTGTGGGCCGCGCGGCACCCGGGCGCGGCGGACGCCGTCGTGCTTAACAGTCCGTGGCTGGAGTTCCAGGCTTCGGAGGTGGGGCGGGCCATGGTGGCCCCGCTGATCCAGGCCCGGAGCCGGTTCCGCCCCCTGGCGCCACTGCCGCCGCTTGACCCGGGGTTTTACACGCGCGCCGTGTCATCGCGCTTTGACGGCGAGTGGGACTACGAACAAAAGTGGCGGCCGGACCGCGGCTTTCCCGTCACGCCGGGGTTCCTCAATGCAGTGTTCCGCGGGCAGGCCGAGGTGGCTCGCGGGCTGGGGATCGAGGCACCGGTGCTGGTGATGCTTTCGGACAAGAGCTACCTGCAGCCGCGGTGGTCCGGCGATGCGCTCGCGGCGGACGTGGTGCTGAACGTGGACACCGTGGCCAGGCGGGCCCTGGACCTGGGCCGGGACGTCACGTTGCACAGGGTCTCCGGCGCCTTCCACGACATCTTCCTCTCGCCCAGCGCCATCCGGGCGCACGCGTATGCGGGAATGGGGCGCTGGGCGGAGGCGGCCCTGGATGCCGGGGCTGCACGCAGGTGGGCGGAGCGGGCAGAACCGGCCACGGAAGCCTAGTTGCCGATTTCCGTCCGCACCGCGTACAGCTCGGGGAAGAACACCAGGTCCAGGGCGCGCTGCAGGAAGCCCACCCCGGAGGATCCGCCCGTGCCCCGCTTCATGCCAATGATGCGATTAACGGTGCGCACATGCCGGAACCGCCACAGCTGGAAATTGTCCTCCAGGTCCACCAGCTCCTCGCAGGCCTCGTAGAGGTCCCAGTAGTCGTCCGGGGACTCGTACACCACGCGGATGGCCTCCATCAGCTCGGCGTTGAACACATGCGCCTTGCTGACGTCGCGCTCCAGCAGCTCCGCCGGGACCGCGAAACCGCGCCGGGCCAGCAACTGCACAAACTCATCGTAAATGCTGGTCTGGGCCAGGATTTTGGCCAGCATCGCCTGGGCGGGCGGGTTTGCTTCAAACACCTTCAGCATGGCCGCGTTCTTGTTCCCCAGCATGAATTCCACGGCCCGGTACTGGTACGACTGGAACCCGGACGCGGACCCCAATTCGCCGCGGAACTGCGCATATTCGCTGGGCGTGAGGGTGGCCAGCACGCTCCACTGCTCCGTCAGCGAGCGCTGGATGTGCTTGATCCGGGCCACGCCCTTCATGGCCGCCCGCAGGTTGTCCGAGGCGAGTTGGAGCCGCACGGCCCTCAGTTCGTGGAGCATGAGCTTGAGCCAGAGCTCGGAGGTTTGGTGCTGGATGATGAACAGCATCTCGTCGTGGTGCCCGCTGACGGGCTGCTGCGCACTGAGCAGCGTGTCCAAGGCCAGATAGCTGCCGTAGCTCATCTTGTCGCTGAAGTCCGTTTCAATGCCGGCTTCGAGCCTGCGCGTGTTCGCCTCCACGCCGTCGCCGCCGCCAGCCTCCACCGGCCCTGTCTCCCTTGACATCGCCACAGCCTTTCCACAAAAGTTCCACAATGGTTTCTCCACACCCTACGCCCGCCGCAAAAGCTCCAACACCAAGTCCCGGCAGGTGGCGTACTGGCCGCTGCTGACGTCAATCAGCGCGTAGTGGTCCCCCGGCACCTCCACCAGCTGCGCCTCCCCGCCGGCGGCGACCGCGGCGGCAACGTAACTTTGGCTCTGGGAGGCGGGGACGTCGCCGTCGTCCATGGCGTGGACGGCATACACCGGCACGGACAGGGGCACGGCGGCCAGCGGGTCCGCGCGCCGCACGCTGTCCCCCAGGAGCGCGGTGACCGCATGGTTGCTCAGCCCCAGCCGCTGTGCCTCGGCCAGGTTGAGCAGCCCCGACTGGCTCACGACGCCGGACAGCACCACCGCGGGCCCGGCACCCGCCGCCGTGGCCGGGAAGGAGGGGCGGCCCGCAGCCCAGGCGGCCAGCTGGCCCCCCGCGGAATGACCCAGCGCCACCACGCGGGACAGGTCCAGCCCGTGTTCGGCGGCCGCGGGGGCCAGTGCGTCGATGCCCGCCGCCACGTCCTGGAACGTCTCCGGCCAGCCGCCCCCGTTGCCCATGCGCCGGTACTCCAGGTTCCAGGCGGCCACGCCGTGGGCGGCGAGGTCGGCAGCCAAAGGGGCCCCCAGTTCGGCCCCGTAGCGGCTGCGCCAGAAGCCGCCGTGGATGACCACCACCGCGCCGGGCAGCTTCCGTTCGGGAGGCTGCTGATTCGGCTGCTGGGGCAGCACTTGGGGCAGGTACAGCTCTGCCCATTGGGACGGGTCCGGGCCGTAGGCATAACGCTGCGGGTTCATGGACCACAGCGTATCGGCACCACGGCACCCCGGCAGGGCCGCGGGGCGGAATTTCTGGCCACTTTCGGAATATTCAAGAGGTATTCCGTGTCTAATGTGGTGTCAATTTGAAAGGCGGGATTGCCATGAGTCCAACAATGAAGGCCATGACATACGCGCAATACGGCGGAACTGACGTTTTGAGCAGCACCGAGCTGCCTTTTCCCAAGGTTTGGCCCGGCTGCGTTTTGGTCCGGATGAAGGCGGCAGGCGTCAACCCGATGGACTGGAAGATCATGGCCGGTTGGATGGACGACTTCTATGCCGTCCGGTTCCCCGTCATCCCTGGCGCCGATGTGGCGGGCATTGTGGAGGCCGTTGGCATAGACCCCCCGAATTTTCCGTGGGCGATGAGGTATATTCCTTTGTCTTGTTGATCCACAACGGTTCCGGCGGCGTGGGGCGCATTGGCGTCCAGCTGGCTGTCAACGCCGGAATCCGCGTCATCGCCACCACCTCCCCCGAGAACTTCACCCTCCTGCGCGAACTCGGCGCCGAACCGGTGAAATACGGCGAGGGACTGGCGGACCGCGTCCTTGCCCTGGCCCCGGGCGGCGTGGACGCCGTTGCCGACTTCATCGGTGACGTTGTGGACCAGACCATGGCAGTGCTCAAGCCGGCAGGCCGGCATGTGTCCATCACGGATGGGGCCGTGCTGGGCCGGGGCGGACTGTTCATTGGCGGACGCGCGGACACACACAGCCTGGACCGCCTCAGCCAGCTGGTGGACGCCGGCGCACTGACGGTGGACGTGGCCGCCACCTACCCGCTGCAGGACGTGGCCGCCGCGTTCCAGGCCAGCATGTCCGGGCACAGCGACGGCAAGATCGTGATGACGGCGTTCACCAGCTGAGGCTGGCGGGAATCTTCCGGCCCGGCGCACGGTTGGCCGAAGGGACAGTGTTCCAACGACAGCTTTCAACCCGAGCAGCAAAGGTGGATCCCCATGAAGGCCATGACATACGCGCAGTACGGCGGCCCCGAAGTCCTTGAACAGTCCGAACGCCCCGACCCGAAGGTGTCTCCGGGCTCGGTCCTGATCCGCGTCAAGGCTGCCGGGGTCAACCCGGTGGACTGGAAGGTCATGGCCGGCTACCTGGACCAGATCATGGATGTCACCTTCCCCGTCATCCCGGGCTGGGACGTGGCCGGCGTGGTGGAGGCTGTGGGCCTGGACACCCCGGAGTTCCAGGTGGGCGACGAGGTGTACTCCTACGGCCGGCGCGACACCGTCCAGGGCGGCACCTTTGCCGAACTCGTGGCGCTGCCCGCCTCGGCGGTGGCCCGCAAGCCGCAATCGCTGAGCTGGGAGCAGGCCGCCGGGCTGCCGCTGACGGGGCTGACTGCCCTGCGGTCGCTGGATGTGCTGGAGCTGCAGTCCGGGGAAACCCTCCTGGTCCACAACGGTGCAGGCGGGGTGGGGCGTGCCGCCATTCAACTGGCGGTTCACTCCGGCGCCCGCGTCATTGCCACGGCGTCAGCCAAAAACCATGCCCGGCTGCGCGAACTCGGCGCCGAGCCCGTGGAATACGGCGACGGCGTGGCGGACCGCGTCCTGGCGCTGGCACCCCGCGGCGTGGATGCCGTTGCCGACTTTGCCGGCGGCGTGCTCGAGGCAACTTTGGCCGCGCTCAAGGACGGCGGGCGGCACGTTTCCATCGCCGACGGCTCCGCGGCCGCGCACGGCGGACGCTACCTCTGGGTCCGGCCCGATGCCCGCGAATTGGACCGGCTCAGCGGGATGGTCGACGCCGGCACCCTCACCGTTGACGTCGGCGCCACGTTCCCCATGGAGGAGGCGTCCGCGGCGTTTGCCGCGAGCATGTCCGGCCACGGCGGCGGGAAAATCGTCCTGACCCCGTTTAGCTGACAGGCTGCGGGGCTGCCCGCCGCGGGCGGCTACGGTTAAAGGGTTCGCTTTCCGCCGACTGCAAGGAACCCCTGTGGCCAAGAAGTCCAAGAAGTCCCGATTCGGCAACCCTGCCAGGGCTGCGGCCGACGCCGCCGCGAGGGCGAATTCCGTGCCGTTGCGTGAGGTGCGGCTGGACCGCGCCATGGAGGCGCTGGCGCCAGGCTATGCCCTGTGGCTGGAATCCCAGGGCCGCCCGGACGCCGACATTGACATGAGCTTGATGGTCCTGGACGACTTCTTCGACCTGTACCGCATGCTTGAGCCGACGACCGACGCGTTGTCGCTGGTGCCTGGGGCGGTGCGTGAGGTCCTCGCGGCCGCGGCCGCAGCGAATCCACAAGCCACATTCGCCCTGCGCTCCGGGGTGCGGGACTATGTGGGCTACCTGGTCCAGGCTTCATTGTGGACGGGGACCCCTGGCGAACTGGCAGAGCTGGCGGACGTTTTCAAGCAGCCTGCCTGGCCCGGTGTGGACCCCGCCAGCCTTGCGTCACTGGCCCTGCCGCCTGAAGGCGCCGCGGACCACGGCGTCGACCTTGACGACGGCTGGGACGACGACGGCTGGGACGACGGCGGCGGCGCCGTTGACCCCGCGGACTACGCCTTCGCCGACGTCTTCGTTCCGGAGCTGGCGGCGGGGCAGTTCGCCAGCACGGCCAGGGAATCACCGCTCTGGAAAAACGTGGAATCGATCCTGGCCTGGGTTGGCGGCGGCAGGGACGTTACCACCAAGGGGGTCCTGCGCAAGAAGGACAGGGCGCAGGCTGCCGTGGCAATCCGGCACAGCGGCGCCGGACTTCTCGGCGCCGCCGTGAGTTCCTCATACACGGCTGCGGAACTCGAGGCCGAAGCCCTCGACAGGCTCGCGCTGTACTGGCACCTGCTGACCAGCCTGGGGCTAGTTGCCATCGAGGCCGGCCGGGCCGTCGTCGGGCCCCGCCTTGGCGAGCGCCTCGGGGACGAAGCGGCAACGCTTGAGGTGTTCCGGGACGTGCTGGGGCAGTTCATCTTCGTTTCCACCCTGTCCGGGTCAGAGCCCGGCCGCTACACCAGCTGGCATGTGGACATGGCCAGCTTCATGGCTGAATGCTCGTCGGAAAACCCGCCCGAATCGGCGCCGCTCGTCCAGGCGCTGGAATCGCCCGACACCGCCCATCCCGAGCTATACATCCTGGCCAGAAACGTCGCCAGCTGGGCAGCCGAGGGCCTGGTCACAGTTGACTGCCACGTCACGGTTCCGCCTGCCTTCCGCCGCGAGGTGGCCGACATGCTGGCGGAGGATTTCCACATCAAGGCCGTCGGACCCGGCGCGAAAAAGCAGCCCCAGCAAGTCACGGTGGACGCGGTGCTGTTCGACCTGGACGGGACACTGATCGACTCCACGCCAGCCACCGAGCGGGCCTGGCGCCGCTGGGGCGAGCTGATGGGGCTGGACGGCTTTGAATACGGCAGCCACGGCGTGCCGGCCCAGGCCCAGGTGGAGCAGTACCTTGAGCCGGCACGGCAGGAGGAAGGCTTTGAACTGATCAAGGCGCTGGAAACCGCTGACACGGACGGCATTCTGTGCAAGCCGGGCGCAGCAGAATTGCTGGCCTCGCTGCCGGACGGATCCTGGACCATTGTCACCTCCTGCACGCGCGGGCTGGCTGAAGCCCGGCTGGCTGCAGCCGGCATCGCCGTCCCTGCGCACATGGTGACGGCGGACCAGGTGGCGAACGGGAAGCCGCACCCGGAACCGTTCCTGCTCGGCGCCGCCCGGCTGGGCTCCGACATTGCGCAGTGCCTGGTGGTGGAGGACGCCCCTGCGGGACTGGCCTCCGGGACGGCGGCGGGTGCCATGACCCTGGCCGTCGCAGGAACCACTGACGCCGCGGACCTCACGGCGCACTATGTGGTGGACAGCCTGGCCGGCGTGGCCGCCGCGGTGCTGCCCAACGGCCAAATCCAGCTCACGCTGCCCTAAGGAAACAGCGCCGACTCAGCCGTCCAGGCCGGTCTGGGCCTCGTGGACGCGCAGGTG
This sequence comes from Arthrobacter sp. A2-55, assembly GCF_025548615.1. Classification (NCBI taxonomy): domain Bacteria; kingdom Bacillati; phylum Actinomycetota; class Actinomycetes; order Micrococcales; family Micrococcaceae; genus Arthrobacter; species Arthrobacter sp. A2-55. Next base: position 17,196 of record NZ_JAJLOZ010000044.1, read on the forward strand.
CATGAGGGCCAGGTCAATGAGCGGCGTCTCGAGGCCCTGCTCCCGCGCGCGGCGGGTGAAATCGCCCAGCAGGTGCTCGCCCTCGTTGGGCAGCCCGGCGCTCATGTCCCGGTACAGCGAGGAGGTAAACGTGGAACCGGGCTCGGTCAGGAGTCGCAGCGCCATCCCAAGCTGCTTCTCCGGCACCGGGAAGCCGGCCTCCGTGGAGACCGCCACCGCCTCGGCCAGCGCGGCGTAGACAAATTCCAGCCCGCCGGGGACGGCCACAATGGCACCGGCCGGCCCCCGCATCAGGCACGTCACCACGCCCGCCGTGACAATGAAGACCCACTTGTGCCACATCGCGGCCAGGGCATCCCGGACGGCAGTGGCCTCAAATCCGGGCACGTCAATGACGGCCAGGATGTCCCGCACCCGTGAGCTGACCTCCCCGTGCTGTTCGCCGATGGCCCAGCGAGCCAGGGGCATGAGCACCTCAATGTCGCCGTCGGGCGTGACGGTGGTGATGAGCTGGACGGTGCTGCCAAGGACCTTGCCGGCCCCAAACGCCGTGGCCAGCGCATCCATGTGCGCCATGCCGTTCAGGAAGGGAATGATGACCGTGTCCGGGCCCACGGCCGGGGCCATGTCCGTGATGGCGGCGTGCAGCGCAGTGGCCTTCACGGTCAGCACGACGACGTCGAACGGCTCGCGCAGTTCCGCGGCGGTCATGAGGGCGGGAACCACTGTTTCCACTTTTGGTGCGCCTTCCGGCCCGGCCGGCCCGCCGCCGTCGAGCACCAGGCGCAGTCCGCGCTGGCGCAGGGTTTGGGCGCGCCCCTCCCGGACAAGGAACGTCACGTCGCGCCCGGCCTGGGCCAGCCGCGCACCAATGTAGCCGCCGGTTGCCCCGGCCCCCACCATCAAAATCCTCATGCCAGCTCTTTTCTGCGTCTGCGGTGCCTGCCGTATTCGTGCCAGGTCAGCACCACAATCAGAATATCGAACACGGTCAGCGCCACCAGCCCCAATGACGGCGTCACGGACAGTTGGTAGAACTGGTACAGGATGAAGATGACCAGGACGCCTATCATCCACGGGTACGCCCACAGCTTGTCCAGCAGCAGAGCCGTCACCAGCACCACTTTCACCACGCCGTGGGCCAGGAGGTACAGGGCGGTGAAGAAAACCACGTGGTTGGTCAGCCCCGAGGCGCCCTGGAGGATGTGGTTGGCGATGAAGTCGTTGGGGTCGTCGGTCAGTTCCGGCTGGGTGACCAGGATGGCCAGCTGGTTGATTTGGGCGGGCGCCACGAAGAGCAGGAAGGCGCCCCCCACCAGCTCAAGGACGCCGTCGAGCCCCTTGAGAATGATGCCGATGGCGAAGAACCTGTCCCACCAGTCCGTGAACTTCAGCACTGCCATATTCGCCTCCCGCCAGGATTGCTGCTTGGAGCGTAGCACCGTCAGCCGGGCGGCGGTTGGGCGCGGCAGTCAGGTCCGCACAACCACATTGAGCGGCTCTTCACCGCGAAGCATGCGTTCGGCCTGGCTGCGCAGCAGGCGCGCCATCCTTGGCATCATGGCGCTTGAGGCACCGCCCACATGCGGGGTTACGATCACGTTGGGCAAGGCAAACAAAGGGTGCCCGTCGGGCAGCGGCTCCGGATCCGTCACATCGAGGGCCAGCCGGAGCCGGCCGCGGCTGGCATGGTCAAGCAGCGCGTCGGTGTCCGCCACGGCACCACGGGAGACGTTAACGACCAATGCGCCGTCCTGCAGGAGCGAGAGGAAGCCGTTGTCGATCAGGTGCGTGGTGGCCTCGTTGAGCGGAACCCCAACCACCACGATGTCGGCCTGCGGCAGCAGGGAAGGGAGCTCGTCGATGCCGTGCACGTGCCCGCCGGCGTCCTCGCGGGCCCGAGAGGCAACGCGAACCACAGTCGTTTCGAAGCCGCGCAGCCGCTCCTCTATGGCCTTGCCAACGCCGCCGTAGCCAACAATCAACACTGTGCGGTCAGCGAGGGACGCCCGTCGCAGCGGCTCCCATGTGCCCCGCCCGGCTGACCTGACAAATTCAGGCAGGCCCCGCTGGGAGGCCAGCATGAGCGCCACCGCAAGCTCCGCTGTGGAGGTCTCATGCACCGAGACCGCATTGGCGAACACGTTTCCCGCCGGAAGCGCATCCGCGACGCCGTCATAGCCAATGGACTGGCTTTGCACCAGCCTGGCTGCGACACCGTTCAATGCCGCCAGGGATCCCGTTCCGCCCATGTAGGGCGGCACCACAATGTCAATGTCGGCAGCAGGGGGAGGCCCGGCCATGTCCCATTCGACGAGCTCGACGCCGTCGGGCACAGCTCCGAATGCTTCACGCAAGGCCGAATCGGGGACACTGACAAGTATGTGGTTTTGACCCATCCCTTGAGGATAGCCCAGTACGGCCGTACGATCAGGACTAGTCCCCACGCCTTCCCCGGCGCAGTTCCCCAGCCGGGCCCGGCGGGCGCGTGGGCCCAACCAACAGGGACGGGGTGCCGCATGGAACTTGCACAGCGTATGGGCCGGCTCGGCACCGAGACTGCGTTTGCGGTTTCGCAGGCTGCCTCCGATTGGGCTGCACAGGGACACCGGATCTATCCCTTCCACCTCGGCGACATCGACCTGGCAACGCCGCCGAACATTGTCGCGGCGATGGACAAGGCCATAGCCGACGGCTTGACGGGATATTGCCCGGCCGCCGGAATACCGCTGTTGCGCGAAGCGCTCGCCGAAGACATTGGCGCCAAGCGCGGGATGGCAGTGGGCCCGGACCAGGTGACCGTGCATCCGGGCGGCAAGCCGGTGATCGGCCGGTTCATCCAGACGGTCATGAATCCGGGGGACGAGGTCCTGTACCCAAACCCCGGCTACCCCATCTATGAGAGCCAGATCGAATACTTTGGCGGCACGGCCCGGCCATACCGCTACCTCCCCACGGACCATGGATTCGCGATCGACCTGGGGCAGCTCGAGTCGATGATCGGCCCGGCCACCAAGGCCATCATCTACAACGACCTGCAAAACCCCATCGGCGCCGAATCCACCGAGGCGGAACGCAGTGCCATTGCAGGGCTGGCGGAGCAGCACAACCTCTGGGTGCTCTCCGACGAGGCTTATTTTGAGATGCGCTATTCTGGCTCGTCCCACTCGATCGCGGCGCTGCCGGGCATGGCCGAACGCACCGTCATTTTGTACACCTTCAGCAAGAAGTTCGCGATGACAGGCTGGCGGCTGGGGTGCGCCGTTGCCCCGCGGGCCCTCTCCGAGGCGTTCGCCAAGCTCAACACCAACGACGAATCCTGCACCACCCACTTTGTCCAGCGCGCCGGCGTGGAGGCACTCCTTGGCGACCAGTCCGGCCCCCAAGCCATCCTCGCCGAACTGGAAGCCCGCCGGGATGCCACCGCCGAACTGCTCAACTCCATGCCGGGAGTCAGCGTTGCCAAGCCGAACGCCACGTTTTACCTCTTCCCGGATGTCACCGGCGCCATGGCGTCTAAGGGCATCAAGGAGCTGCAGGTTTTCGCGACGGAGGCGCTGCACGCGACGGGCGTTTCGTTTTGCACCCGCCTGCACTTTGGCCGGCCCCAGCCGGGGGAAGAGCGCTCCTACGCCCGCTTCGCCTATTCCGGCCTGCCCGTGGACGACATCCGGGAGGGACTGGGCCGGTTGAAGTCGTGGCTTGAAATGTAGGCTGCGGGCAGGCGCGCCAGTTCGGGAAAAGTGGAAGGTCGCGCCGCTAATTGCGCCGGCCGGCCCCTTCTGCTGCTAGCCGCACCAGTTCGTCGTCGAGGTCCTCCACGTGGAGGCTGTTCCCGCGGGTTTCCCCCACCCACAGCACGGCCGCAACCGAGACCACTGTCAGCGCCATGATGTACAGCGCGATGGAGCCGGACCAGCCCGTTTTTTGCAGCAGGACCTCGGCCACGGTGGCGGCAAAGGCCCCGCCCAGGATGGCCCCGATCGCGTAGCCAATGGAGATGCCCGAGTAGCGGATGTGCGCCGGGAACATCTCCGCGTACATGGCGGACTGCGGCCCGTATGACAGGCCCAGGCCGATGGTCAGCACGAAGATCGCAAAGCCGTAAACCACCACATTGCCGGTGTCGATGAGCAGGAACATGGGAATCATCCACACGAAGACCAGTGCGTAGCCGGCTACAAACGTGGCGCGGCGCCCGATCTTGTCCGAGAGCCAGCCGCCCACCAGGGTGAAAATCAGCCAGCCAAAGGAGCCGATGGTGGTCGCCAGGAGCACCGGAGCCAGGGGCATTTTCAGGACCTTGGTGGTGTAGGCGATGAAGAACGCGATGACCAGGTAGCCGGCGGCGTTGTTGGAAACGAAGATCAGCGCCGCCTGGATGACCTGCTTGGTGTTGGTCTGGAACAGCTGCTTGAGAGGGGTGTGCTCGGAGGCCTTGCGCAGCGCCAGCTGCTTGAACACGGGGGATTCCTCCACGGCGCGGCGGATCAGGTAGCCCACCACCACCAGCACCACGGAGAGCAGGAACGGGATGCGCCAGCCCCAAGCCGTGAACTGTTCCGGCGTGGTGGCGGAGCGCAGGATGTAAAGCATGCCGGTGGCCAGGATCATGCCGAGCGGCACGCCGATCTGCGGGTAGGCGCCAAAGTAGCCCCGCTTGCCGGCCGGGGCGTGTTCCACGGCCATCAGCGCCGCTCCGCCCCATTCCCCGCCGGCGGAGAAGCCCTGGATGACGCGCAGCAGCACTAGCAGCATCGGCGCCCAGAGGCCGATCTGCGCGTACGTGGGCAACAGGCCGATCAGAGCCGTGGCGGCGCCCATGAGGATGAGGGTGAGGACCAGGATCCGCTTCCGGCCAAATTTGTCGCCCAGGTGCCCGGCAACAATTGCCCCCAGGGGCCTGAAGAGAAAGGATATGCCGATCATGGCGAAGGCCAGGATCTGGCCAAGGCCGGGATTGTTCTCACTCAGCGGCTTGAGGAAAAGCGGGGTCAGCAGGGTTGCCGTGAGCTGGGCGAAGATGAAGAAGTCGTACCACTCGATGGTGGTGCCGACCAGGGTGCCGGCGAGGACCCTGCGGGCCTCGGAGCGGTTTTCCGGCGATGCTGTCGGTGCGAGGGACATGCGAACTCCGTTGTTCAGCGCGCGGACGCGGTGTGCGGGACATATAAATTACCGACCGTTCGGACGGTAATAAAGTTCCGCCAGCCTACCATGCACCGTGTTTCAGCTCACAGTGGTCCGCCTGGTGAGACGCGTCCTAGCCCAGCCAGTCGGCGTCGTCCCCAGGTCCGCGGAAGTGGGAGCGCAGGTATTCCCCCACCACGGCGGCGCCGAGTTCGCCGGCGTCGGGCGCCACCACGCGCCCGCCGATCCGCCGGGCCATCGCAGCCACGAAGCGCTCCAAGCCGGGGTCATCGCCCAGCCGGAAGAACGTCACCTGCGTGCCGGCGCGCCCCAGGCGGTCAAGCTCAGCCACGGTGGCGCCAATGGTTTCCGAGTCCGGCGGCCAGGAGAACCACGGCTCGCCGTCGGCCAACAGATGGGCGGTGGGTTCGCCGTCGGTCACCACCAGCAGGACGGGCTGGAGGGAGCGGTGCTGGCGGAAGAAGCGCCCGGCCAGCAGCAGGCCGTGGTGCAGGTTGGTCCCCTGTTCCCGGTCCGCGGGCAGGGCCGTGAGCTCGCCAATGTCCATGGACCGGGCGCGCAGGCCGAAGGACACCAGCTGCAGCCGGTCGCCACGGAAGCGCGTGGAGACCAGGTGGTGCAGGGCCAGGGCCGTGCGTTTCATGGGCACCCAGCGGCCCTGGACTGCCATGGAGAAGGACACGTCCACCAGAAGGACGACGGCGGCGCGGGTGCGGGCTTCCGTTTCGGCCACCTCGATGTCCGCCACGTCCAGGTGCAGGCCCGCCGCCGGATTGCCGCCGCCGGCAGCCGTGCGGGTGATGGCGTTCGTAATGGTCCGGGTGACGTCCCACGGCTCGGCGTCGCCAAACTGCCACGCCCTGCTGGAACCGGACGGCTCCCCCGCGGCGCCGGCAGCCCGCGTGTCCCGGGACCCCGTCCGCCCGGACAGCTGCCGCGCCGTGTCGCGCAGCAGCGACTTCCCGAGGCGCCGCATGGCCTGTGGGGACAGCCGGAGGTCGCCGTCGGCACCCCGGCGCAGGTAGCCGCCGTCGTGCATGGCGCGCTCAATCTCGGCGAGGGTCCTGGCGGAAACGGCGGCGTCCCTGCCCAGCTGGCGGGCCAGGGCGTCCAGGTCGAGGTCGTCCAGGGTGGAGCCGTTGTAGGACTGGGACAGCTGTTCGGCCAGCGCATCGAGTTCGGCGAGGTCCTGGAGGACTCCTGTGCCGTCGCCGAGCCCCAGCCCTTCTTGGCCCTGGAAGCGTTCGGAGCCGGACCAGTCCTCGCCGGGGCGAAGGGCCTGCAGATTGGCGTCAAGCGCCTCAAGCCCGGACATGAGCCCGGGCGAGCCGAAGGCCTGGGCCGAGAGCCGCATGAGTTCCTCGCGCTGCTCTGGGGACATGGACTGCATCAGGCGCTGTGCCGCCGCCGCACGCTTGGCCAGGGCATCCACCAGCTCGTCCACCGACTGCGGATTTTCCGGAAAGAATCCGCCGTGCCGGGCCATGAATTCCGCGAAGTCCCCGTCGGTGTCTTCCCCGCGCCGGTGTTTGTCGAGCAGCCCGTTGAGGTCCCGCAGCATCGCCTCGACGGCCTCGCGGTCCTCCTCCGTGGCGCCCTCCAGGGCTTGCTTCATCCCGGCGAATCGCTGGTCCAGGAGTTCGCGGCCCAACAGGTCCTTGATGCGTTCGTAGGCTTCCCTGGCCTCGCTGGACTGCCAGTCGTAGGAGGCGAGTTCGTTGACCGCGGCCGCGGTGGACGGTGGCAGGTTTTCCAGCTGCATTTCCCGCAAGGCCCTGTCGGTGTCGTCCATGGCCACGTCGCGGGCCAGCTGCTTGCGTTCATTGAGGACTGCCTGCTCCAGCAGCTTGCGGACCTCCTCAAGGGTGCCGTCCAGGCGGTGCCTGCCCAGCAGCTCCTGGCGGCGTTCTTGGATGCGCCCCGCCAGCTCATCGAGGCCCGGCCTCCGGGCGCCGCCGCGCCGCAGGTACTCCCGGAGCGCCCGCCGCGGCGAGTATCCGGCCATGACGTCTTCAGCAATGGCGTCGAGGGCGTCGGCCAGGTCCACCGGCGGCGCCAGCGGATCGGGGCCGCCGGCATAGCGGCCGTACCGGGACAGGTGTTCGCGTGAAGCCATGATGCCTCTTATCCGTAGACGGTCTCCCCGCCGTCGGAATCCTTGGAAATCCGGCGGGCCAGGAAGAGCCCTTCCAATGCCAGTTCAATGGCGGCGGCGCGCTGTCCGTCGTTTCCGGCCTGGAGGTGGCTGCCGATCGCCTCGTACAGGCCGGAGCCGTTGAGTGCCGGGAGGTTGTCCAGGAACTCCCGCGCCGTGACGGCGTCACCGGTGGTCACCGTGGTCCGGCCGTCGAAGGCGGCAACCAGCGGGGCGAAGTCCAGGCCCCGGTAGTGCTCCCGGACGGCCTCCGCCGTGGCGGTGCGCAGCAGGTGGTCAAGAATTTCCCTCTCGCGCCCCTCCTCGCCGGATTCAAACTCCAGCTTGCCTGACAGCACGTCCACGGCGCTCTCCAGGTCGACGATCCGGGCAACGGCCGCGTCCTCCCCGCGGACGGCCGCCCGGCGCAGGGCGGCAGCCGCAACAGTTTCGGCACCGGCGATGCCGAACCTGGCCGAGACGCCGGAACTCTGGTTGATGGCCGGGGACTGGCGCAGTGCACGGGTGTACCGGGCCAGGATCTCCAGGATGACAGCGGGAACGTCGGCCACCAGCTTTCCCTCCTGCCGGATGACGGCGATTTCGTCCGCCAGTTCCAGCGGGTAGTGGGTGCGGATCTCGGCACCGAAGCGGTCCTTCAGCGGCGTGATGATCCGGCCCCGGTTGGTGTAGTCCTCCGGGTTCGCGGAGGCCACCACCAGGACGTCCAGGGGCAGGCGGAGCACGTAGCCGCGGATTTGGATGTCCCGCTCCTCCATGACGTTCAGCAGGGCCACCTGGATCCGCTCGGCGAGGTCGGGCAGCTCGTTGATGGCCACAATGCCCCGGTTGGCGCGCGGCACCAGGCCAAAGTGGATGGTTTCCGGATCCCCGAGCCGCCGCCCCTCGGCCACGCGCATGGGGTCCACGTCCCCGATGAGGTCGGCCACGGAGGTGTCAGGCGTGGCCAGCTTCTCCACGTACCGCTCGCTGCGGTGGCGCCACGCCACGGGCAGCGCATCGCCTTCCTCGCGGACGCGGGACCAGGACTGCGCAGTAATGGGTTGGTAGGGGTGTTCGTTCAGTTCGGAACCGGCGATCACGGGCTGCCATTCGTCCAGGAGCCCGGCCAGGGTGCGGAGCAGTCTTGTCTTGCCCTGCCCGCGCTCACCCAGCAGCACCACGTCGTGGCCGGCCAGCAGGGCCCGTTCCAGCTGGGGCAGGACTGTGCCGTCCAGGCCGTGGATTCCGGGCCACGGATCGCGGCCTTCGGCGAGCGCCGCGAGCAGGTTGTCACGAATTTCCCGGCGCAGTTCCTTGTGCACATGCCCGGCAGCACGCAGCTGGCCAACAGTGGAGATGTCTGGATGCTCACTCACACCTCCACGGTAGACCCCGCCGCCTGCTATATCGAGACCCCGGCCACGCCGCCGGAGGGACATGGCGCATCCTTCAACCCGCCGAGGATGCCGACTCGGACATTTGAGGTCGATATATTGACCTCAAATGTCCGGGTCGACATCCGTGACCCCCGGGGGTGGTTGAAATGGCCACGCAACCCGGCCTCTCCCGGAGTTCAATAGTTGAACTGCCTATCCAGATACGGAACAATGGCTGGTGGAACCCCAGGTACTTCAGCCTGCCGGCCGGTCCGTGAAAAGGATGATGACGTGGGCACAGCTTCAACTGACGACGCCGCGAAGGCCCCGGCGCACTCACAAACCCTCTCGCGCGGCATCCGTGCACTCGAAATCCTGGCGGACGCCCAGGCGCCCATGACCATCGCCGAACTGTCCGCAGCCTTGGGCGTCCACCGCTCCATTGCCTACCGGATCCTGCGCACGCTCGAGGACCATTCGCTGCTCATGAGGGATGATTCCGGCCGGGTCCAGGCGGGCCCCGGGCTGGCGGCCCTGGCCCGCGGCGTCTCCCGCGACCTGCAAACGGCCGCCCTGCCTGAACTGACGCAATTGGCGAACGAGCTGGCCATGACCGCGTTCATCGCCGTATGGGACCATCGTGATTCGGTCACCCTGCTGACCGTGGAACCGCGGCATTCCGGCGCCACCCTGGCCCAACGCCCCGGCACCCGCCATTCCTTCAGCTCCGGGGCTCCGGGCATTGCCATCCAGTCCGCCATCAGCGAGGAAGCGTGGGCGCGGCTGGCCCCGGGCCTGCCCTACCGCCCCGAGGCGCGCGCTGCCAAGTTGGCCGGATACGCCACCAGCCACGACGAAGTTCTGCCCGGCGTCTCCGCCATTGCTGCCCCCATCCACAATCCCCACGGCACGCCGGCAGCCATCTGCGTGGTCTTCCTGGGACCCAGCGCAGACCCGGACTCCATCGGAGCGCGGCTTGCAGCCAGCGCCCGCACGGTCGAGGCCCAATTGCAGTAGCCCGCCGATGGTCACGGCTAGCCGTCGCGAGCCAAAACAGCCCCCCAAATTTCACCGCCCCCAGACCTTGACGTGACGCGGACAACACAGTTACGGTGATCGTATATGATTTCGTACCTGATAGCCGGAACTGCCGGGTTCCGCACGACAACCACCCAGGAGTGTCCCGTGGAACAAGTCACCGCAGCCACCTTCAAGCAGGCCGGCAAGGTTGTCGCAGTCCACGTGGCGTACCAGTCCAGGGCGGACCAGCGCGGACGCACCCCCGCCAAGCCGTCGTACTTCCTGAAGGCTTCGTCATCGCTGAGCCCCAGCGGTGCGGACATTGAGCGCCCGGCCGGCTGTGAACTCCTGGCCTATGAGGGCGAAATTGCCCTGGTCATCGGCACCGCGGCCCGGCGGGTCAGCCCCGGGGACGCGTGGCGGCACGTCGGCTACGTCACCGCCAGCAACGACCTGGGCGTGTACGACCTCAAGTACGCGGACAAGGGCTCCAACGTCCGCTCCAAGTCCGGCGACGGCTTCACCCCGTTCGGCCCGGCACTCATCCCGGCGGCCGACGTCGACCCCTCCTCCCTGCGCGTGCGCACCTGGCTCAACGGCGAACTTGTCCAGAGCGACACCTCGGCCGGCCTGATCTTCCCCTTCAGCCAGCTCGTGGCGGACCTCTCCCAGCTCATGACGCTGGAACCGGGCGACATCATCCTCACCGGCACCCCCGCCGGGTCCTCCGTCGCCGTCCCCGGCGACATCATCGAAGTCGAAGTCGACGACCCCGCGGCAGGGCTGTCCACGGGGCGGCTGCGCACCGCCGTCGTCCAGGGAACCAGCGAACTAGCGGACTTCGGCAACCAGCCGAAGGCCACCGACACCGACCGCGTGGACGCCTGGGGTTCACCCGAAGCGGCCGGACTGGCACCAACGGGCCTCAGCGCGGAACTCAAGCGCAAGCTGACCAGCGTCGGCACCGCCACGCTCAGCGCCCAAATGCGCAAGCGCGGGCTCAACAACGTCAGCATCGACGGCCTCAAGTCCACCCGTCCCGAGATGCGGATCGCCGGCACCGCCCGCACCCTGCGCTTCGTGCCCAACCGGGAGGACCTCTTCAAGACCCACGGCGGCGGCTTCAACGCCCAGAAACGCATCATCAATGACCTGCACGACGGCGACGTCCTGGTCATGGAGGCGCGCGGGGAGCCCGGCACCGGCACAGTCGGGGACATCCTGGCCCTGCGCGCGCAAATCAACGGCGCCGCAGCCATCGTGACCGATGGCGGCGTGCGCGACGTGGCCGCCGTGGCCGCCCTGGACATGCCCACCTTCTTCACCGGCGCCCACCCGGCCGTCCTGGGCCGCAGGCACATCCCGTGGGACACCGATCTGACCATCTCCTGCGGCGGCGCCACCGTCCAGCCCGGTGACATCATCGTCGGCGACGCGGACGGCCTGCTGGTGATCCCGCCGTCGTTGGCGGAGGAAGTCGCGGACGGCGCCATCGCCCAGGAACACGAGGAAACGTTCATCGCCGCGATGGTGGCCGAAGGCCACAGCGTGGAGGGCCTCTATCCCATGAACGCTGCATGGAAGGCGCAGTTTGCGCAGTGGGCGCAGACGCACCCGAACCCGGCGGCCCAGCCATGAGCAGCGAGGCCGGCACGGAGGCCGCCAGCAAGTCCGAGCGGGCCTATGCGGCCATCAAGGAAAAAATCCTTGGCGGCGAATACACGCCCGGCTACCGGCTGGTGCTGGCCAAGCTGGCCGGGGACCTCGGCTTCAGCGTGGTCCCCGTGCGGGAGGCCATCCGCCGGCTCGAGGCCGAAAATTTTGTCACCTTTGAACGCAACGTGGGCGCCACGGTGGCCGGGATTGACCCCACCGAATACCTCTACACGATGCAGACCCTCGGCATTGTCGAGGGTGCCGCCACGGCACTGTCCGCCCCTCTCATCACGCCGGCGGACATTGCCCGGGCCCGCGCCGTCAACGCCCAGATGCGGGAGAGCCTGGAGCACTTCGACCCCGTCCGCTTTACGGCGCTGAACCTGGAATTCCACAGCATCCTGTTTGAAAACTGCCCCAACCCGCACATCCTGGATCTGGTCCACCGCGGCTGGAACCGCCTGCAGGCCCTGCGCTCCTCCACCTTCAGCTACGTCCCAGGCCGCGCCAGCGATTCGGTCAACGAACACGAGGCGCTGCTGCAGCTCCTGGAAGCCGGTGCCGATGCGGACACCGTGGAACACGCCGCCCGCGCCCACCGGGCGGCCACCCTGAACGCCTACCTGGCGCGCAGCGGGCCCGAAAAACCAGCACGGTCCCCGCTGGCACCCACCTACTAGAGGCACCCACCGAACACCTGAAGAAACGGACTTTCCCATGGCTGAGCACTACCTTCCGGACAACCTGCCCTCCCACATCCAGCACTACATTGACGGAAGCTTCGTCGATTCCGCGGGCGGGGAGACCTTCGACGTGCTGGACCCGGTCTCCAACAGCAACTACGCCACGGCCGCCGCCGGTCAAAGGGCGGACATCGACCTCGCCGTCAAGGCCGCGACGAAGGCCTTCAACGAAGGCCCGTGGCCGCGCATGAAGCCGCGCGAACGCGCCCGTGTCCTGAACAGGATCGCCGACGCCGTCGAATCCCAGGAAGCCCGCCTGGCCGAACTCGAAACCTTCGACTCCGGCCTGCCCATCACCCAGGCGCGCGGCCAGGCGCTGCGGGCGGCGGAGAACTTCCGCTTCTTCGCGGACTTGATCGTGGCCCAGTTCGACGACGCCATGAAGGTCCCGGGTGCCCAGATCAACTACGTCAACCGCAAGCCGATCGGCGTGGCCGGGCTCATCACCCCGTGGAACACCCCGTTCATGCTCGAGTCCTGGAAGCTGGCCCCCGCCCTGGCTTCCGGCTGCACCGTTGTCCTGAAGCCGGCCGAGTTCACCCCGCTTTCGGCCTCGCTCTGGGCCGGAATCTTCGAGGAAGCAGGCCTCCCCAGGGGCGTCTTCAACCTGGTCAACGGCCTGGGCGAGGATGCCGGCGACGCCCTGGTCAAGCACCCGGACGTGCCGCTAATCTCCTTCACGGGCGAAACCACCACGGGCCAGACCATCTTCCGCAACGCCGCCACGAGCCTGAAGGGCCTGTCCATGGAACTGGGCGGCAAGAGCCCCTGCGTGGTCTTCGCCGACGCCGACCTCGACGCCGCGATCGACTCCGCCCTGTTCGGCGTCTTCTCCCTCAACGGCGAACGGTGCACCGCCGGCTCCCGCATCCTGGTCGAGCGGAGCATCTACGACGAGTTCTGTGAAAAGTATGCCGCCCGGGCCAGGAACATTGTGGTGGGCGACCCCCACGACCCCCGCACGGAAGTGGGCGCGCTGGTCCACCCGGAGCACTACGCCAAGGTCATGTCCTACGTGGAAATCGGCAAGACCGAGGGCCGCCTGCTGGCCGGCGGCGGCCGCCCCGAGGGCCTGGAGACCGGCAACTACGTGGCACCCACCGTGTTCGCCGACGTCGCCCCTGAAGCGCGGATCTTCCAGGAGGAGATCTTCGGCCCCGTCGTGGCCATCACGCCTTTCGAGAACGACGGCGAGGCGCTGGCCCTGGCGAACGGCGTCAAGTACGGCCTGGCCGCCTATATCTGGACGCAGGACCTGACCCGCGCGCACAACTTCGCCCAGAACGTGGAGGCCGGCATGGTGTGGCTGAACAGCCACAATGTCCGCGACCTGCGCACCCCGTTCGGCGGGGTCAAGGCCTCGGGCCTGGGCCACGAGGGAGGCTTCCGCTCGATCGACTTCTACACCGACCAGCAGGCCGTCCACATCACGCTGGGCCCGGTCCACACACCCAAATTCGGCGCCCCCGCCGCCCACTAGCCACCATGCTCAACGAGGAGTAACCCAATGACTGACTTCATCCCCACCCCAGCGCTTCCGGCCCCGGACATTGTCCGCAGCGCCTACATGGAACTGGTGGTCACCGACCTGGCCAAATCCCGCGCGTTTTACGTGGACGTGCTGGGCCTGCACGTCACCGAGGAGGATGAAAACACCATCTACCTCCGCTCGCTGGAGGAATTCATCCACCACAACCTGGTGCTCCGCAAAGGCCCCGTGGCCGCCGTCGCCGCCGCCGCGTTCCGGGTCAAGTCCCCGGCGGAGGTGGACGCCGCCGAGGCCTACTATAAGGAGCTGGGCTGCCGCACGGAACGCCGCAGGGACGGCTTCGTCAAGGGCATCGGCGACGCCGTCCGCGTGGAGGACCCCCTGGGATTCCCCTACGAATTCTTTTACGAGACCACCCACGTGGAGCGCCTGACCCGCCGCTATGAGCTGTACAGTGCCGGCGAGCTGGTCCGCCTGGACCACTTCAACCAAGTCACCCCCGACGTCCCCAAGGGCCGCAAGTACCTCGAGGACCTGGGCTTCCGCGTCTCCGAGGACATCAAGGATTCCGACGGCGTCACCTACGCGGCCTGGATGCACCGCAAGCAGACCGTCCACGACACCGCCCTGACCGGCGGCGACGGCCCCCGCATGCACCACCTTGCCTTCGCCACGCACGAAAAGGCCAACATCATCGCTATCTGCGACAAGATGGGCGCCCTGCGCATCTCCGACCGGATCGAACGCGGGCCCGGCCGCCACGGCGTGTCCAACGCCTTCTACCTGTACATCCTGGACCCCGACGACCACCGGATTGAGATCTACACCCAGGACTACTACACCGGCGACCCGGACAACCCCATCGTCACCTGGGACGTGCACGACAACCAGCGCCGCGACTGGTGGGGCAACCCCGTGGTCCCGTCCTGGTACACGGAGGCCTCCCTGGTCCTGGACCTCGACGGGAAGCCGCAGGCAGTAGTCAAGCGCACCGAATCCTCCGAAATGGCCGTCACCGTCGGCGCCGACGGCTTCTCCTACACCCGCGAACCGGGCGAAGAGCGCGGCTTCAAAATGGGTTCGCAACTCTAGCTCGCACCGAAGGGGGCACACCATGCTTGATGATGAAACCATCGCCCGCATTGCGGACGAGCTTGTGGAGGCAGCCCGCAGCCGGGTGCCGGTGCCGCGGCTGACGGCCCGGTACCCGGAGATGACCGTGGAGGATTCCTACCGGGTGCAGCAGCTCTGGAGGGAGCGCGGCGAGGCGGCCGGGCGGGTGCTGGGCGGGCACAAGATCGGCCTGACGTCCAAGGCGATGCAGTACGCCACGGGCATCACGGAGCCGGACTACGGGGTCATCTTCAAGGACATGATCCTGGACAGCGGCGCCACCGTGGAATGGAAGCAGTATTCGCACCCGCGCATCGAGGTGGAGCTGGCGTTCCTGCTCAAGAAGGACATCAGCGGCCCGGACGCCACGCTCTTCGACGTCCTGCGAGCCACCGAGTATGTGGTGCCGGCACTGGAAATCCTGGACTCCCGCATTGAGATGGAGGGCCGCACCATTGTGGACACCATCAGCGACAACGCGGCTATGGGCGCCATGGTGGTGGGCGGCACCCCGGTGCGCCCGGACGACGTCGACCTGCGCTGGGTGGCGGCCATCCTGTTCAAGAACGAAACCATCGAGGAGACGGGCGTGGCCGCCGGCGTGCTGAACCACCCGGCGCAGGGCGTGTCCTGGCTGGCCAACAAGATCGCCCCCCACGGCGATTCACTCAAGGCCGGGGAGCTCATACTGGCCGGCTCCTTCACCCGCCCCCTGTGGGTCAATGCAGGGGACACCGTTTTTGCCGACTACGGAAAGCTGGGGACCATCACATGCCACTTCAAGTAACTCCCGACCCGTCACTGAAGGACGCCCTCGCCGCCGCCACCCGACCGCTGGTTGGCATGTGGGTGTGCTCCGGCAGCGCCCTCATGGCCGAGATTTGCGCGGGGGCGGGACTGGATGCGGTGCTGATCGACGGCGAGCACAGCCCCAACGGGCTTGAGGGAATCCTGGCCCAGCTGCAGGCCGTGCGCAGCTATCCCGTCACGGCCGTGGTGCGCCCGCCCGCCAACGACACAGTGCTGATCAAGCAGTACCTGGATCTGGGTGTGCAGTCCCTCCTCATCCCCATGGTCCACACGGTTGCCGAGGCGGAGGCGGCCGTCTCCGCCGTCCACTACCCTCCGCGCGGTGTCAGGGGCGTGGGATCCGCGCTGGCACGGTCCTCGCGCTGGAACCGCATCCCCGGCTACGTGGCAGGGGCATCGGAGACCATCACCGTGATGGTGCAGATTGAATCCGCCCAGGCCGTTGAAAACGTGGAAGAGATCCTTGCCGTGGACGGCATCGACGCCATCTTCCTGGGCCCCGCGGACCTCGCCGCGTCCATGGGCCTGCTGGGACAGCAGGAACACCCCGACATCGTGGTCGCCGTCGAGCACTGCATTGCCGCGGCCAAGGCGGCCGGCAAGCCGGTGGGTGTCAACGCCTTTGCCGAGGCCACGGCCCGGCACTATTTGGAGGCCGGCGTGGACTTCATCCTGGTCGGCGCGGACGTGGCCCTGCTTGCACGCGGGAGTGAAGGCCTCGCCGCCCGCTACGTCCCGGCCACGGGCACCGGACCCACGGCCAGCTACTGAGAGTCAGGCCCCGGTTTCGACAAGCTCAACCACCGGCGGCAGGCCCAACCACCGGTGTCAGACGCGCGCGCCCGAGTGGATCCGCGCGAAGTACTCGCCCAGCTCCGCCGTGGCAGTGAGCGGCAGGATGTTCGCCACGTACTGGTCCGGGCGGACCACGACGACGACGCCGTCGCGGCTGAGCCCGCGGGCGTCAAAGATGTCCTCGCCCGGGACTGTCCCGTAAACCTTTTCATAGTCGACCAGCCCGAACGGCCCCACCAGCGGCTTGAAGACTTCCGGAACCTTGTTGATGTCAATGTCTTCATGCGGCTGCTGGTAGATGACCTTCACGTCAAACCAGGCGTCGGCGTCGAGCCCCTTCGGCGTGGCCGCGAGCGGTGAGTCCGGCGAGCCGGAGAGCCACTCTGCGAGGTCCGCCACGGGCCCGGGATCACCGGCCGGGGCGGCGTCGGCGAAGACGTAGATGCGCCAGCGGCCGTCCGCCGTGGCATGGTGGCCCAGGTGGATCGGGTTCGTGTCGCAGACGCGGGAGGCCATGGCGGACTTGAAGCGCTTGCCCAGCGGGAAGCCGGCGGCAAGGCCCTGGTGGGTGGCGGCGCCAGTGATCAGCGACGGCGCATACTCGGTCATGAAGCCTGCAGGGAACTCCGCGGTGCGCACGTAGAAGTCCTCGAGTTCGGCGGGGTCCTCAAATTCCTCCGGCTTCTTGGCCATCATGGTGGACCAGGTCCTGTCGAAGTCGATGAGGTTCCTGGCCACCACCTGGCGCTCGGCCGAGTAGGTGGACAGCAGGGACTCGGGACTGCGGCCCTCCAGGACGTGGCCCAGTTTCCAGGCGATGTTGAAGCCGTCCTGGAGGGAAACGTTCATGCCCTGCCCGGCCTTGGCGCTGTGGGTGTGGCAGGCGTCGCCGGTGATGAAGACGCGGGGCGTGCGCAGGCCCACCTGGCCGGGGACGACGTCGTCGAACCTGTCGGTGAGGCGGTGGCCCACCTCGTACACGCTGTGCCAGGCAACGTTGCGCACATCTAGGGTGTAGGGGTGGAGGATCCGGTTGGCGTTGGCGATGATCTGGTCCATGGAGGTGTTGCGGACGGCTCCGTTGTCATTTTCCGGAACCACGCCCAGGTCCACGTACATGCGGAAGAGGTGCCCGCCCTCGCGCGGGATCAGCAGGATGGAGCCGCCGTCGTGCGACTGGATGGCGCACTTGGTGCGAATGTCGGGGAAGTCGGTGCGGGCCAGGACGTCCATGACGCCCCAGGCGTGGTTGGCCTTGTCGCCAGCCATGGTGCAGCCGATCGCGTCGCGGACCTTGCTGCGGGCGCCGTCGCAACCCACCACATACTTGGCGCGGACGGTACGCTCCGCGCCTTGATCGGGGCCGGCGCTGCGGACCAGGGAGACCGTGACTGGATGGTCGCCGTCGTCAGCCACCTCCAGGGTCTGGAATTCCCAGCCATAGTCGGGGACCAGCCGGGTGGGCGCATGGGCCGCGACCTCGGCAAAGTAGTCTAGGACGCGCGCCTGGTTGACGATGAGGTGGGGGAATTCGCTGATGCCGGTGGTGTCGTCCACGGCACGGCCGCCGCGGACAATGTTGTGCGGATTATTGGTGTCGGGGCGCCAGAATGCCATCTCGGTGATCCGGTAGGCCTCGGCAATGATCCGCTCGGCAAAGCCAAAGGCCTGGAACGTTTCCACGCTCCGGGCCTGGATGCCGTCCGCCTGGCCGATCACCAGGCGGCCGTCGCGGCGCTCGATGATGCGGGTGGTGATGTCCGGGAACTGGGCAAGCTGGGCCGCCGCGAGCATGCCTGCAGGTCCCGATCCGACGATCAGCACGTCCACCTCGTCCGGAAGCTCGGCGGGGCGGCCGATCCCCGTCCCTGCCGCCGCCTGGATGCGCGGGTCACCGGAAACGTATCCGTGGTGGTGAAACTGCACGGCACACTCCTTTCGTCTGTGTGGGCGGCGCGTTCACCACCGCTAATTAACTATTCGTTATTTGAACACATAGTTCTAATAACGCACACTAAGCCTAATTGTGTGCGCCAGCTCACGCAAGGTCAGGGGCGCGGACCGGCGGCGGATGCCGAGACGGACATTTGATCCTGCTAATTCAGGATCAATTCGCCGTTTCGGCATCCTGGGCGGAAACGGGGGAGATTCCCGTTCCCCGGAAGCTCCCAGACGGGCACGGGAGAATTCAGGCATGCTAGAGGAATATTCCAGGGAAAGACTTGTGCCCGAAACCGCGCGGCCGGCAGCCGTCCGCAGCGTGGTGTCCAAGGTTCCGGAGGTCACGGCGCTCTTCTGGATCATCAAGGTGCTGACCACCGGCATGGGCGAAACTACCAGCGACTACCTGGCCCACACCCTCGATCCCGTCATTGCCGTGGGCATCGGGGCGGCCTGTTTTGCCGCGGCCCTGGTGCTGCAATTTGCCGTGAAGCGCCACATTCCCTGGGTGTACTGGCTGGCCGTGGCCATGGTCAGCGTCTTCGGCACCATGGCGGCCGACGTGCTGCACGTGGGCCTGGGCATTCCCTACCTTGTCTCCTCCATTTTCTACGCCGCGGTGCTGGCCGCCGTGTTCATCCTGTGGCAGCGAACCGAAAAGACGCTGTCCATCCACAGCATCCACACGCCCCGGAGCGAACTGTTCTACTGGGCCGCCGTGCTCGCCACCTTTGCCCTGGGGACGGCGGCGGGCGACCTCACCGCCGTCACCCTGAAGCTTGGCTACCTGGGCTCCGGCGTGCTGTTTGCAGCGGCCATTGCCGTCCCGGCCCTGGCCTATTGGAAGTTCGGGCTCAAGGCGATCCCCGCATTCTGGGCCGCCTACGTGATCACGCGCCCCCTGGGGGCGTCATTCGCCGACTGGATGGGCGTCTCCCACGCACGCGGCGGCCTGGACTGGGGCACCGGCACGGTGAGCATCGGCTGGGCCGTGGCCATCGCCGCGCTGGTGGCGGTGCTGGCCCTGCGGCAGCGCAAACAAGCCACCCCCAGGGTCTCGGCGTAGCCAACGCCCTAGCAAAGGCCGTAGCCAACACCCTCTACGGCATCCGCCGGGCAAACCCGCCCGCCACGTCCAAAAGCCGTGGCACGCCCTCCTCGAGGACGGCGCCGAGCCCCTGCCCGCCGTCGTCGCGCTCGCCCCGTAGCCACCGCGTGTAGATGGCCTCGCTGAAAATGGCGGCCTTCCACAGCGCCAGCACCTGGTACCAGGGCAGGGCGGAGAGGTCCAGGCCAAAATGCTGGTTGTACCGCAGCGCCAGTTCATCCCGTGTGGGATAGCCGGGCTGGGCCGTGACGGAAGTCAGCTCCATGAACGTCCCGGGCGAGCCGGCCTGCGCATAGGTGGCGGTCAGGTAGCCCAGGTCGGCGAGAGGGTCCCCCAGCGTGGCCATTTCCCAGTCCAGCACCGCCTGAATCCGGGCAGGTCCGGACTTGGCAAACATGAGATTCCCGATCCTGTAGTCGCCGTGGATCAGGGCGGTGCGCTGCGTGTCCGGCCGGTTCGCCTCGAGCCATTCGGCCAGCTCACCCACCCGGGGCAGCGGACGTGTGGCACCCAGCTCCCACAGCCCGGCGAAGCGCCTCACCTGGCGTTGCAGGTAGCCGTCGGGGCGTCCAATGTCCGCAACGGCCCCGTGGGAAATGTCCACCGAATGCAGCCGCACCAGCATGTCCGCCGCGGCCTCGCCGGTGGCACGCCGCTGCGCAGGGGCGTCCAGGTGGGCCGGGATGCTGTCGGTGACCACCACGCCGTCGAGGAATTTCATGACGTAAAACGGCACGCCCAGCACATTGGGATCCGCGCAGACGGCCAGGATCTTCGGCACGGGCACGCCCAGCGGCGCCAGGACGTGCTGGATCCGCGCCTCGCGGACCATGTCGTGCGTAGACGGGGGCAGGGGCGGGCGCGGGCCGCGCCGAAGCACGACGTCGGCCCCCTTGCGTTTGATCCGGAAGCTCACGTTGGACTGTCCCCCGCCAATGCGGTGCCAGTGCAGCGGACCGGTCCCGATGCCCGACGCATCGAGGAATTCCTCGGCCCGGTCCACAATCAACAGCGGAGGAATCTCCAGCGCGTCCGCCTCGGCCTGGGTCCTGACCACGTCCACGATGCCATCCATCAGCGTTCCCCTTCATGCAGCTGGGCCGTGCCCAGAAACGGTTCGCCGGCGTCCACGGCGCGGC
>NZ_JAJLOZ010000045.1:0-37184 GCF_025548615.1 Arthrobacter sp. A2-55
ACGGCGTCTTCGTGCAGCCTGCGGGCGGCATCCGCTGGCACGGCTGCCGGCCGGTGCGGACGCGGTTCCACCGCCGACTGGTACGCGTCAACCGCCGCGAGCAGGCGCTGGCCAGAATCGAGCCCGGCGCCCGTGAGCCCCCGCGGATAGCCGGAGCCGTCGAGCCGCTCACGGTGCGCCCCCGCCAGCGCTGCCACCCGCCGCAGGCCGGACACCCTTCCAAGGATGCGCTCGCTGAGGAACGGGTACATTTGCATCCGTTCCCGGTCCATGGAGGACAGCCCGGCTGCCTTGTCCCAGACCGCATTGGAGACACCCATGCGGCCCAGGTCGTGGACCCACCCGGCACGGCGCAGCAGCTCCACCCCGTCCGCGGGAAAGCCGGACGCTTCGGCGGCGCGGGCCGCGAGGGCGGCCACGGACCGGGAATGGCCTGCCGTCCAGGGGGACTTCAGGTCGGCAAAGTCCCCCATGGCGGCCAGGACGGCATCCATGCCGGCCTCGGTCAGCTCGTCGTCCCCCGGGGCCGCGGCGAGGGCTGCCGGCCACGGGTCCGCCTCCAGCAGCCCCGCCGTCAGGCCGGCGGCCCGTGCGCAAAACAGCTCCGCCAACTCTGGGTCGAACTGCGTGCCGCGGCGCTGCCGGACCATGTCCACCGCGGCCGGCAGGCCGCCTGTCCGCAGGAACACCTCGGCTGTGTCCGCCAGCTGCGCGATGCGCATTTCCAGCGGAATTTCGACGCCGGACCTCCCCGCCGGGAGTCCCTTGCCGTCCCAGCGCTCAAAGGCATGGCCCAGGATCGCCGGCATGGCCGGGTCCAGCCCCACCCTGTCGGCGAGTTGCCCGGCGGAGAGGCAGTGCGAACGGATCAGCTTCCTGACCGCCGTGCCCGCCGTTGCCGCGAACTGCGACTGCCGGGCGGCGCGCCGCAGTGGCGGCAGCTCTGTGCCGGTGTGGTGCAGCATCAGCGACAGCATGGGCAGCCCGTGGGCGTCAATGAGGTAGTAGTCGGCCCGGAAGCCGATGTCGTCGCCAAAACGGGCAGCCAGTTCGAAGGAGTCCGCATGGCAGCCAATCCAGGCCAGCAGGTTGGCATAGTAGGTCCGGGCCCGCGCCTCCGGCCCAAGTCCCAGCAGATCGGCCATCCGCACCCCCAGCAGCATGGCGCGCAGCATGTGCTCCATGGGCTGGCCAAGCCCCAGGTCGATGGCCAGGGACAGGGCCGCCAGCACTTCGGCGCGCCTGGCCGTGGCGGGGGGCCGCGGCACTGCGCCCGCCGGCCCGTGGGCCGTGGGAGACCGGAAGGAGCCGCCGAAATCCTGTGCCGCCACACCCCCATTCTACGGCGGGCGCAGGTTCCGCACCGGTTTCAAGTGCCGGCCGCTGCCGGTCCCGCGGCCGCCGGGAGTGCCGGGCGCCCCGCCCCGCCCACGGGTGCGAGCAGGGCGTCCTGCAGCCCGGGCGCCAGTCCGGCAGGCACGTCAACGTCCACTGCCAGTGCGTGCAGCGCCCTGCTGAAATAGTTGCGGGCCGCGGCAGCCAGGGCGATGTCCACAATCTCCCTGTCGCTGAAGCCGGCGTCACGCAGGGACTGGGAATCGGCGTCGTCCATGGTGGCGGAGGCGGTGCTGAGCTTCAGGGCGAAGTCCATCATGGCCACCTCACCCGCGGGGAGGCCGGCGGTGCGGTAGTCGCGTGCCACGCGCTCCAGCTGCTCCGCCGGCATGAACTTCAGTGCCTTGAGGCCGTGTGCCAGCAGGCATGCGGCGGAGCCGAGGCCGCGTGCAGCGGCCAGCGTCACCAGCTCGTAGCGCCGCACGCCCAGCGAGCCGGCGATGGCCGCCTGCAGCGCCCGCCAGGCAGCAAGCGCCTCGGGATTCAGGGCCATGGCGCGGGTGTGGCTGGGAACGTAACCCATGGCCTTGAGGTCGTCGGCATACAGTTGTGCCACGGGTCCCGCGGCAGCCGATTCGGGAATGGTTTCAATGATGCTCATGGTGCTGCGCCGCCCTTTCATGATCCGGTATGTGGTGGGGTGCCGCGGTGGATGGGTACCTGATGCCCAGGTCCGCCGCAAACAGGCCCCGCTGGGGGAGCCAAAAATCGCCCAGGCGTGCCTGGCCGGGGAGCGGCCGCAGGGTGCCCGCGTCCTTGCCCCCAATGGCGGCACGGCTGCGCGTGACGGCCCAAATCCGCAGCGGCCTGGCCTGGAAACTTTGGCCGTTGGGGACAATCCCGGCAAGTTTCATCCGTCCCGCACCCAGCGCTGGCCCCATCATGGCGGCCATGGCGTTGACCACACCGTCCCGGCGCCACAGTGCGGCAGGAAATCGCAGGGCCGTTGCCGTTGCAGCCCGCGTGACCCACGTTGCGCCGAATTCCAGTTCCCACTGCACCACGCCGGGTACGCGCACCGTGAGTGCCGCGGGCCCGGTCCACTCGGCATTGACCGGAGCGGTGGCGGCCCGCGCCAGGGCGGCGCCAAAGTATCGGGCACAGCTGAGCTCCGGCGGGGCATCTGCGTAAATCGTCCACTGTCCGGCGGGGGTGCGCAGCCATACGGCACGGTACCCCGGGCCCACCGAACTTGTGGGGAAGCGCCGGAATGCCAGGTAATGGCCGGAACCAAAGGGCACCCCGACCACCGCGTAGCCGGCAAAGTGTTCTGCGGTGTCGGGCGGCTGGATGGCTTCCAGTTCCGCCGCTTCTGCCCATTCCCGTGGTGTGGTTGTCTTCATGGCCGTCTCCCTTTTTTGCCCTGGTCCGGCCAGCATAGGGCCGCAGCGCTTCGGAGGCATGGGGCAGATGACCCATTTGTGCCGTGGGGAATTGGGGCGGGGATTTCCTAGCGAAGTTCGGCGGACATGGCCACGCGCCGGCCCATGGCGTCGAGCCCCAGCGCTGCTTCCTCGCGGCGCAGCTGGCGCAATTCAGGGGCCAGCGCCCGGTCGGCCAGCTCGGCAAAGCCGCAGCTGGTGTAGAACGGGCCATTGAAGGGCACCTCGGCAAAGGTGCACAGCGTCATCGCGCGGAATCCTGCCTCAAGGGCCCACGCCTTGGCCGCCATGACCAGCGCCCGCCCGATCCCCTGCCGGGCATGCTCGGGGCTGACGGCCAGCTGGGCCAGGTGCGCCTGGCCATCGACAATTTCCAGCCGGGCAAAGCCCACGGGGGGCCTCCCGGCAACCATGATGTGGAACGCGCCCGCATAGGATTCCGCAGTGCCGGGCGGCGGAAAGTCCGCCGGCGCCCCCGGAGGGAACGGCGGGTCCAGGGTGGCAAATGCCTGGTCCGCGTCCGCTTCCAGGGCAGGCAAAAGCGAGAATTCACTCAGCGCCGCGGGACGGATTTCCAGCATGGAACGATCCTACGGCTTGACACCGACACCCTCTTCTCGTGTACCTTCAATCTTGACCACACGGGAGCCCCGAAGCAGGGGCTGAGACACGGGCTGCAGCTGCCCGGGACCGTTGAACCTGTCCGGGTAATGCCGGCGAAGGAAGTGAGCACCACCCTGTGAATTCCACCGAACAAAGCCCTGCCCACACGCTGTCCTGGCTGACTGACCCCGACCACGGCCTGCGGGTCCCTGTGACGTCCATTGCACTGGAGGATTCGGCGCCAGGCCGGGAGAATCCGCCCCTTCAGGTGTACCGGACAGCGGGCCCGGGCAGCGACCCGGTCCGCGGACTGCCGCCGCTGCGCGACCCCTGGATTGCGGCTCGCGGGGATTGCGAAAACTATCAGGGCCGGGCGCGCGAACTGCTCGACGACGGTCGCTCGGCCCAGCGGCGCGGCGCCGCCTCCGCGGAATGGCGCGGTACGAGGAGGGCGCCGCTGCGGTCGCGTGAGGGACGCACCGTGACCCAGATGCATTACGCCAGGGCCGGCGTCGTAACCCAGGAAATGCGTTTTGTGGCGCTCCGCGAAAACTGCGACGTGGAACTGGTGCGCCGCGAGCTGGCGGCCGGCCGGGCCATCATTCCCAACAACATCAACCACCCCGAGTCCGAGCCCATGATCATCGGCAGGGCCTTCCTGGTGAAGATCAACGCAAACATCGGCAACTCGGCCGTCACCAGCTCCATCGCCGAAGAAGTGGACAAGCTCCAATGGGCCACGCTGTGGGGCGCCGACACGGTCATGGACCTCTCCACGGGTGACGACATCCACACCACGCGGGAATGGATCATCCGCAACTCCCCGGTCCCGATCGGCACCGTTCCCATCTACCAGGCCCTGGAAAAGGTCAACGGCGAGGCGGACCAGCTCACGTGGGAGATTTTCCGCGACACCGTGATCGAGCAGTGCGAACAAGGGGTGGACTACATGACCATCCACGCCGGTGTACTGCTGCGCTACGTCCCGCTAACGGCCAACCGGGTCACGGGGATCGTGTCCCGCGGGGGGTCCATCATGGCCGGCTGGTGCCTGGCGCACCACCGGGAGAATTTCCTTTACACCCATTTTGACGAGCTGTGCGAGATCTTTGCCCGCTACGATGTTGCCTTCTCCCTCGGCGACGGCCTGCGCCCGGGCTCCACGGCCGACGCCAACGACGCCGCCCAGTTTGCGGAGCTGGACACCTTGGCCGAGCTGACCAGGCGGGCCTGGGAATTCGACGTGCAGGTCATGGTGGAGGGGCCCGGCCACATTCCCTTCCACCTGGTCCGGGAGAATGTGGAGCGCCAGCAGGAGCTGTGCGACGGCGCCCCGTTCTACACCTTGGGCCCGCTGGTCACCGACATTGCCCCGGGCTACGACCACATCACCTCGGCGATCGGTGCCACGGAGATCGCCCGGTACGGGACGGCCATGCTCTGCTATGTCACGCCCAAGGAACATCTGGGGCTGCCCAACAAGGACGACGTGAAGACAGGCGTCATCACCTACAAGATCGCGGCGCATGCGGCCGACATGGCCAAGGGCCACCCGGGTGCGCGGGACCGTGACGACGCCTTGTCCAAGGCCCGCTTTGAATTCCGCTGGCGGGACCAGTTTTCGCTGTCCCTGGACCCGGCGACGGCGGAGGCCTTTCACGACGAGACGCTGCCCGCCGAGCCGGCCAAGACGGCGCACTTTTGCTCGATGTGCGGCCCCAAGTTCTGCTCCATGCGGATCAGCCAGGACATTCGGGACGCCTACGGCGACACGGCGGAGCAGGAGCTGATCGCCGGCGGCATGGCGGCCAAGAGCGCCGAGTTCCGGGCGGCCGGGGCCACGGTGTACCTCCCCGAGCTGGTGGTTCCCCGCCCCTAGCGCCGCCGATCGGGGCTGGACGACCGCTTCGGCCTTCCGAACGCGCCACGTGGGTGACCCGCTTCAGCCCCTCAGCGGCCGGTAGACCTGGACGACGACGCCGCTGGGGAAGGGGGTGCTCCCAACCAGCTCAAGATGCCGTGATTCCGAAAGCCGGTCGAACAGGGCCTGGCCGCGCCCCAGGACCATCGGCTGGACCAGGAGGCGGTACTCGTCGATCAGGTCCGCCGCGGCGAGCCCGCCGGCAAGCCCGGCACCTCCCCAGACGATCACGTCGGGGCCCGGCTCTGCCTTGATGGCGGCGATCTCGGTGGCGAGGTCGCCGCGCGCGACCCTGGTCTGCGGCCACGTGGCCTCGTCGTCGCGGAGCGTGGCCGAGAACACGACCTTGGGGATGTCGTTCATTGGCGATGCGTAAGGGTCCTGCGAGGTGGGCCAGAACGACGACATCTCCTGGTAGGTGACACGCCCCATGAGATGTGCACCGGCCTTGCTGATCCCCTCAAGCTTCCACTGCTTCAACGCAGAGCCTTCGGGGACTGCCATCCCCGGATGCTCACGGACGCTGCCAACAAACCCGTCAACGGACATTGACATGTACAGGATGACATTCCGCATTGTTTGCTCCTCGATACTGCCGCACTGCTGCCGTCCTTCCATTCTGCGGCCATGCGGCGAACGGCGACAGGGCAACAAGGTGGCCGGCGCCACGGTGGACCATCCCGGGCGGGGGGCGGCCCCCCGCCTTGGCCGTGATCCACCGGTGGGCCGCGGGGTTGCTCGGCGTTTTAGACACGAAATGCCCGTCATTTAGAGGGAGGTACGGCTACCACGGTCAAATCTTCGTACCTAAAAGAGGGCATCGCGCGGATGCACATGTCCCACAGCCGTGCGGCCCTGTCAGTTTCCTTTGACGAGGAGAATCCGGTGCCGCAGACCGGGCCTGGTCCCGGTGATGCGCCTGGGCCGGACGGCGCCCTTGTTCGCGACACCGTCCGGGGAAGACGCCGCACCGGTGATCATCGCCCAGCGCCTGCGCAAGGGCGCCGCGAGGTCGCCAAGATCCCGTTCACCCCGTTCTCCCCGAGGACGAAGGCCGAACGGATCCCCGGGACGGATCCCCGGGCAGCTGGTCGTGCGCCGCATCCCCGAACTAAACCCGAAAGCCGCCAAGGAACCCAACATGCAACCCCACCGGCAGCAAGGCCGGCCCCACCACTGCCCAAAACCACCACATCATCAAAAACCGGAAATCAGACAGATCCCACACCAAGTCGGCAGCCCCGCTTAGCTGCCGTCCCCGGAGCCGGCCTCGAAGCCGGATTCGAGGCCGGATTCGAGGCCGGCGATGAATTCCTCAATCAGGGCCGCCCCCGCGTCGGAATCCTGCGGCCGGTGCCCGCCGCCGGTGACTTCGTGGCGGGCACCGGTGGCGGCGAGGTAGTCCGCGATCTCCTCATAGAGCGGCTCCCACCCGCCGGTCAGCACCAGGGTGGGCACCCCGGGGACAATGTGCACGGGGGCCTCCCAAAGCGGTGCCTGAAGGTGAATGCGGGCGGCGATCCGCGCCGAGGATTCAACCGGCCCGGGGCCCGGGAGCCGGCCCGGCAGCCCCGCTCCGCCACCGGCAATGCCGGGTCCGGCACCGCCCGGGCCGGCCATGGACGCCGTCAGCCTGCGGAATTCGGCGGAGAAGGCAGCGTCAGTCATCGTGGCGCTCCGGGAAAACAGCGGTTCCAGGTGCTCACGATAGGCGCTGGTGGCGGGCAATTCAGTGGTGAGCGAGAGCAGTGCCGGCTCCACCAGCACCAGGGACTTGACCAGTCCGGGCTGCTCCACGGCAGCCATCACAGCGGCAATGGCACCCTGGGCGTGGGCCACCAGGTGGGCGCCGCCGTCGAGCGCGTCAAGCACCATTCGTACATCCGCGGCATATTCGGTGGGCAAGGGAGGCGCCGCCGCGTCGAAGCCGGTGCGCTTGAGGAAGAGGGCATCGTAGCGCCCGGCCAGGCGGTGTTGGACCGGCCAGGCTGCCGCTCCGAAGCCGTCGATCCCGTGCACGAACACGATCCGGGGTTTTGTCATTCAAGCAGGGTACCGGATGGGCCTGACAGGGCATTGAACGGACACCCCCCACTACGCCACCGGGGAGACTGCTCCCTCAACCAATGTGTCGGCGGCGGAGTGCCCGTTGATGGGAAAGTGGCAGGCGGTCATGTGCGGAACGGTTCCGCGGGCTGCGGCGGAAGCCACGGCAGCCTCCACCTCGGCGGCAGGCATGGGGTCCGATCCGCCGCCGGGCTGCAGAGGCGGGACCACCCTCGCGCAAATGTCCTGCGCCATGGGGCAGCGGGTGCGGAACCGGCAGCCGCTGGGCGGGTTCATGGCGGAGGGCAGTTCACCGCGCACGCCCAGCTTGGCCTTTTGGCGCTCAACCACCGGGTCCGGAATGGGAATGGTGTCGATCAGCCCGCGCGTGTAATGGTGTTGCGGGTGCGAGTAGACCTCCGCAGCCGGCCCCACCTCCACCATCCGGCCCAGGTACATGACGGCAATGACGTCGGAGAGGTAGCGCACCACTGACAGGTCGTGGCTGATGAACAGATATGTCAGCTCGCGGTCGCGTTGGAGCTCCTTCATCAGGTTCAGCACCTGGGCCTGGATGGACACGTCCAGCGCGGAAACGGGCTCGTCAGCCACGATCAGCCCGGGCTGGAGGGCCAGGGCGCGCGCCAGGCCGATGCGCTGGCGCTGCCCGCCGGAAAATTCGTGCGGGTATCTCTCGGCTGCGCGGGCGGGAAGCCCGACGGCGGCCAGCAGCTCATCGACCCGCCCATTGCGGTCACGGGGGGTCCCCACGTGCTGGATGTCCAGCGGCTCGCGCAGGATGGAGCGCACGCGCATGCGCGGGTCCAGCGAGGCGTAGGAATCCTGGAACATGAACTGCACGTTCCGCCGCCCCTCCTTGGCCTCCCGGCCGCGCAGCTGTGAAATGCGCCGGCCGCGGAACAGGATCTTCCCGCCCGTCGGCACGTCGAGTCCCACCACCAGCCGGCCCAGCGTGGTCTTTCCGCAGCCCGACTCCCCCACCAGACCCAGTGTCCGCCCGCGGGGGATGGAGACGGTGATGTCGGCGACGGCGCTGATGTCGCCCACGTGCCGGCGCAGGATGGCCCCGGCCGTCACCGGGAAGTCCTTGACCAGGGCCTGCACCTGCAGGATCGGCACGCCGTCGGCCGGGATGAACGTGGTGGGCGCCACCCAGCCCCGCCCGCCAGCCTCCGCAGCCTCCACCCGGGCAACCTCCGGCACCACGGTGCGCAGGTCCATGGGCTCGGGTTCATGCAAGGGCGTGGTGCGCGGGACAAAGCAGGCAAATTCCTGCGGGCCGTAGGGCGTGTTGATCCGGGTCATGGGCGGCACCTGGGCCCGGCAGGCGTCCACGGCAAAGCGGCAGCGCGGAGCAAACCGGCAGGCGGGCGGCGGCTCCACGAGGTCCGGCGGCAGGCCCGGGATCGAGTACAGACGCTCTCCCGTGCCGGCCGCGCGCTCTGGCAGGGCCTCGAACAGGGCGTCGGTGTAGCGGTGCTTGGGGGCGGCAAACAAGGTGTGGACGTCCGCCATCTCGGCCACCTTGCCGGCGTACATGACCACCACACGGTCGGCGCTGCCGGCGATGACGCCCAGGTCGTGCGTCACCAGGATCATGGCCATGTGGAACTCCTGGCGCAGCCTGTCCACGAGCTCCAGGATCTGCTTTTGCACCGTCACGTCCAGGGCCGTGGTGGGCTCGTCGGCGATGAGCAGCTTCGGCTGGCAGATCAGCGCCATGGCGATCATGACACGCTGGCGCTGGCCGCCGGAAAGCTGGTGCGGGAAGTCACGGGTGCGCTGGAGCGGGCTGGGGATGCCAACCAGGCTGAACATTTCCACCACCCGTTTCATGGCCTCCGCCTTGGACAGTCCGCGGTGGAGCATGAGCGGTTCCGCCACCTGGTCTCCCACGGGAATGACGGGGTTCAGCGAGGTCATGGGGTCCTGGAAGATCATGCCGATGTCCCCGCCGCGGATTTCACGCAGCCGCGGTTCCTCCAGCTGGACCAGGTCCTCGCCGTCGAAGAGGATTTCCCCGCCGGTGATGTGGCCGCCTGGCGGGAGCAGGCGCTCAATGGACATGGCCGTCATGGTCTTGCCGCTGCCGGACTCCCCCACCAGCCCCAGCGTTTCCCCGGCGTCCACATGCAGGCTGACGTGGTCGAGGGCATGCACCACGGACTTGCTCAGTGCGATGTCCGTACTCAGGTCCCTGATCTCCAGCAGTGCCATAATGCCTTCCCTTCCACATTTTCCGGGCCCAATCCCGTGCCGGGTTCCTTGCCAGGCACGACGCCGGCGGGCCGGGTGCCGCCGGCATGCTCCCTTGGGTTTTTTCTCAGCGCCGCTGCAGCCTCACCTCCACGGAGTCGCGCAGGCCGTCGCCCACCAGGTTGACGGCCACCACCACCACGATGATCAGGATCCCCGGAGGGTAAATGAGCCACCAGTAGTTGGTGAAGATGAAGGCCGTGCCGTTGCTGAGCATGCCGCCCCAGTCGGTGGCGGGCGGTGAAATGCCCAGGCCCAGGTACCCAAGGTAGGCGATGAGCAAAATCGCGTCCGCCACCTGGAATGTGGCGTTGACAATGACCGTGCCTATCACGTTGGGCATGATGTGCCGGAGCACCGAGTGCCACGAGGAGCCGCCCATGACCCGCACGGCCTGGACGTACTCGCGAACACGAAGCGTCAGGGACTCCCCGCGCACCAGGCGGGCGGGGACCAGCCACGCCGTGAGCCCCAGCACAAAGATCATGACCGGGATGCTGGGCCTGACGATGGTGACGATGAACAGCAGCAGAAACAGGATGGGGATGGAGAGGATCGCGTCCACCACGCGCATCATGACGGCGTCGACCAGGCCGCCGAAGAAGCCTGCGATGGCGCCCCACACCGTTCCGACAATGGTGGCGATGATGGCCGCTGCAAAGCCGATGGTCAAGGAAGCCTGCCCGCCCACCATGAGCCGGCCCAGCTGGTCATAGCCGGTTTCATCCGTGCCCAGCGGATGGCCGGGCCCCGGCGGGAGGTTGGTGGTCAACAGGTTCACGGTCACCTGGTCCGTGTGGTAGAAAAGCGGTCCCACGAAGCAGAACACCACCGCCAGGACCAGGACCACCATGCCGACGATGGCGAGCTTGTTTTGGATGAAGACCTCAAAGCCGAGCTGGAACATGCTTTTGGCCTGGCCGACGGGCAGCCCGGTGGGGGCGGCCGCTGCCGGTTCGGGTGGTGGCATTTCGCCGAGGGAATCCACCTGCGCCCTGCCTGGATCGCTCATAGCTTGACCCTCGGATCGATGATCGCCAAGGACACGTCAGCCAGCAGATTGCCGGCCACCGTGGCGAAGGCGGTGATGATGACCACGCCCAGCTCCACCGGGTAGTCAGATGATTGGGCCGCCTGCCAAAACAGCAGGCCCATGCCGGGGAAGTTAAAAATCGATTCCGTCACCAGTGCCCCGGCAAAGAGCGCCGGGAGCGACAGCCCCAGCAAGGTGATGATGGGGATCAGCGCATTGCGGAGCACATGGTGGTACAGCACGCGCTGCGGCGAAGCCCCCTTGGCCTGGGCCGTTCTCACATAGTCCTGGTCAATGTTGTCCAGCACCGAGGAACGCATGTAGCGGGAGAACCCGGCTATGCTCAGCAGCGCCAGCGTGACAACGGGAAGGACCATGGCATCGAACTGCTCGAAGATGGGTCCCACCCCGTTTGATTGCGGCGCTTCCGGCGGGAACCAGCCCAGGTTCTGGGAAAAAACCTCGATCATGATGATGCCGATGAAGAATGTGGGCGCCGCATAGAAAATGAAGGAAAGGCCGGTGGCGACGTAATCAAAGGTGCGGTTGCGCCTGACGGCCTGGTAAATGCCCAAGGGGACGGCCACGACCACCGTCAGGACCAGGGACAGCAGGCTCAGGACGATGGTTTTGGGCAGCCGCTGCGCAAGCAGCGAACTGACGGACTGGTTGAGCTTGATGGAAAAGCCGAAATTGCCCGTAAACCACTCGCCCAGCTGCCTGAAGTACTGGATCAGCAGGGGTTGGTCGTAGCCGTTCGCAGTGTTGAACTGGGCCACCTGGAGCGTGGTCGCCCGCGGCCCCAGGATGGCCCGTGCCGCCCCGCCGGGCAGCTGGTGCAGCAAGATGAAGACAATGACCGTCACCACCAGGACCACCAGGATGGACTGGGCCAGGCGGCGCAGTATGTAGCCAATCATGATGCCTTGCACCAGCTGTTCAGTAGTGCCATTCCTCGGGGTTGATGGCGCTGTACGGGTTTTGCACCGTTGCGCCCTGGAGCCCGTTGGCCACCTCAGTGAGGCTGTAGGTGTAGTTTGGCTGCCAAATGACCGGCAGGTCCTTCGCCAGGGCATCCTCGTAGGCCTGCATCACGGCAGTGCCACTTTGGGTGGTGGTGTCGATGATGAGCTTGTCGATGGCCGGGTTGGTGTAGCTGCCGCTGTTGGAGCCGGCACCCGTCTCCCAGAGGACTTCGCCTGTCGGGTAGTAGTCAGGTGCGTACACCCAGCCGCCACCCCAGTTGCCCATCTGCCACGTGCAGGTCTTGCCCGAGCAGGGGATCGCTGTTCCGGTCACCGTGTTGAACGGGGCCGGGGTGATGTTCAAGGTGATGCCAACCTGGGCTGCATTCGACTTCAGCGACTGCATGGCCGTGGTGATGGTCTGCTGGCCGCTTGCATACTGCAGGTTGAAGTCCAGCTTTGCCCCTGCCGCAATTCCGGGACCGCAGTCACCGGCCGCCGTTCCCGGCTTGGCACAAACGCTGGTGCCTCCGGCATTGACGGTCCAGCCGTTGTCCGTGAGGTACTTCTTTGCCGCGGCAATGCTGAACGGATAGGGATTGTTCTTCTCGGTTTGTGAGATCAACGGGCTGTCCGGGTAGAGCGGCACCGGGCCCGTGGTTTGCACGCCATAGTTCTTGGCTGCGGAACTGAGCACCCCGGGCTGGTCAACCACTGACTGCAGTGCCTGCCGGAAGTAGAGCTGCTTGAAGATCGGCCCCACTGTCGGGTTGTTGAAATTGATCGGGAAGTAGTTGACGCCGTAGAGGAACCACGGTGCCAGCTGGTAGTTTGCGCTCAACGGGTTTGGCCCCGCTTCCGCCGGTCCCGTGGTGGCAGACTTGGCGGCCGCCAGGTCCTGGGTCGGAAGGTAACCAACATCGATGGTGTTGCCTCCGCGCAAAACCTGGAATTCGGCGTCGTCCGTGGTGAAGGGGACCTCAATGAATTGCTTGAGGCTGGCCTTCACCGGCCCGGAATAGGTGGGGTTCGGAACAAACGTGATGTTGCCGTCGGCATTGAACTTGGACAGCTTCCACGGCCCGTCCACCACCTGCCACAGCGGGTTGGTGGCGTAGGTGGGCAGGTCCTTGGACTGGGCCACCAGGTACGCATAGACGGCGGCGCAGCCGGATTCGTTCGTGGCACAGTCGCCCTTGGTGCCGGCGGCCGTCATGTCCCAGGCATCCGGCATGGGCGTGATGGTGCTCAGCTGGTTGTAGAGGAACCACTGCTGGCTGTAGGCCTTGTCAGTGGTGAACACCACCGTCTTCGGATCCGGCGTGGACACGGAGACGATGTTGTCCGGGAACTGGCCGGGCGTGTAGGCGGCGTAATTCTTCTTTTCCGCTTTCAGCATGTTGTACCAGAACATCACGTTTTGGGCCGTGAGGCTCGTGCCGTCGGACCATTTGTAGTCCTTCAGCTTGATCGTGACCGTCTTCCCGCCGTTGCTGTAGACGGGCTCGGCGGCCAGGCTGAGCGAGTCGCTGACCTCCGCCTTGCCGTTGTTGCCAAACCAGTACATTGGCCGGAACAACAGGTACTGCAGGTCAGATGAATTGGAAACCGAAAAATTGGCAAGTGGCGAAAAAGGCCAAATCCAATTCGGCACCGTGTTTGGTGGATCGGCAAAGGTTGCCGTGTCAGCAGATTTCCCTGGGGCATTTCCTGAGGCCGTAGTCACCGTCGGGGAACCATTTCCCGAAGAGCAACCGGTCAATGCCAGCAAAACCACTGCAATGCTTCCAAAAATCCGGAAGGTCTTCTTCCGAATCCCCCCATGAGTCCGCAATTTTTTCATGATGCGCCTCCTGGCGGGAGCCGCGGCGGCAGATCTGTTTGGTCCTCACGCAGCTCCTAGGCTGGATTCTAGACCCACATTCCCGGGAAAGTCTGGGTACCTTCAAAAATTCCGGCAGCCCTGCTATTTCCCCAGGAACTTCTCAAAGCCCTTGGGCAGGTTCAAGCTGGCCGGGTCGAAGTCCTCGTTGGCCGCCCCGAACGCAGCGCCCGTGGGAATGGATTTGGGCGCATTGGCCTTTTCCTCGGCGGCGCGGAGTTCGGCGGCTGCCTTGGCGGGATTTCCGGACCGGGCCTTCTTCTTGGGTGCCTGCTTGCCCTTGCGGGACCCCTTGAAGCCGCCGGGGCCGGCCATGCCCGGCATGCCGGGGATGCCGCCGCCCTGGGCCATCTTCTTCATCATTTTCTGTGCCTGGCCAAAACGCTCCAGCAGGCCGTTGACTTCAGAGACGTGCACACCAGAGCCCTTGGCAATGCGGGCACGGCGGGAGCCGTTGATGATCTTCGGCGCCACGCGCTCGTGCGGTGTCATGGAGCGGACAATGGCCTCAACGCGGTCGATCTCGCGTTCGTCAAAGTTTTCCAGCTGCTGGCGGATGTTTGCCGCGCCGGGCATCATCATCAGCATCTTCTTCATGGATCCCATTTTGCGGATCTGCTGCATCTGGGAGAGGAAGTCGTCCAGGGTGAAGTCTTCCTGGTCGGCGAACTTGCGCGCCATGCGCTCGGCTTCGCCCTTGTCCCAGTTCTTTTCCGCCTGCTCAATGAGCGTGAGCACGTCCCCCATGTCCAGGATGCGGCTGGCCATGCGGTCCGGGTGGAACAGCTCAAAGTCGTCCAGCGACTCACCCGTTGAGGCGAACATGACGGGCTTGCCCGTTATGGAGGCCACCGAGAGTGCCGCGCCGCCACGGGCGTCGCCGTCGAGCTTGGAAAGCACCACGCCAGTGAAGTTCACGCCCTCGTTGAAGGCCTGGGCCGT
Organism: Arthrobacter sp. A2-55; assembly: GCF_025548615.1. Lineage (NCBI taxonomy): Bacteria > Bacillati > Actinomycetota > Actinomycetes > Micrococcales > Micrococcaceae > Arthrobacter > Arthrobacter sp. A2-55. Next base: position 14,447 of record NZ_JAJLOZ010000045.1, read on the forward strand.
GGTGACGGCGTCCTGGCCGATCATGGCGTCAATGACGAACAGCACTTCGTCCGGGTTGATGGCGGCGCGGATGTCCGCGGCTTGCTTCATCAGCTCGGCGTCGATGCCGAGGCGCCCGGCGGTGTCAACAATGACCACGTCGTGCAGCTTGGACTTGGCCTCGGCCACGCCGGCCCGGGCCACTGCCACGGGATCGCCGGTGGCGGATTCAAATTCGCTGCTGACGCCGGGGTGCGGGGCGAACACGGGCACGCCGGCACGCTCGCCGTTGACCTGCAGCTGCTTGACGGCGTTGGGGCGCTGAAGGTCGGCGGCGACCAGCAGGGGGCTGTGGCCCTGGCCCTTGAGCCACTTGGACAGCTTTCCGGCCAACGTGGTCTTGCCCGCACCCTGGAGGCCAGCCAGCATGATGACGGTGGGCGGGTTCTTCGCCAGGTTGATGCGCCGGGTCTCCCCGCCCAGGATCGCCACCAGCTCCTCGTTGACGATCTTGACGATCTGCTGCGCGGGGTTCAGCGCCTCGTTGACCTCGGCCCCCAGGGCGCGTTCACGGACCTTGGCGGTGAATTCGCGCACCACCGGAACGGCAACGTCGGCGTCCAGCAGGGCGCGGCGGATCTCCCGCACCGTGGCGTCGACGTCGGCCTCGCTGAGCCGGCCCTTGCCGCGCAGGTTCTTGAAGGTTGCTGTCAACCGGTCAGATAGGGAGTTGAACACGCGCCGTGTACTTCTTTCGTCTGAGGAAATGCCATCACCCGCGCGGTTTGGCCAAGGGCGGCCAAACCGCTTGCTGCGGATGCGGCGTTCGAATTGCAGGATGAGAACGGCGGGCAGCCGGTGACGGCCGGCCCGCTCCCTTTCCTGTAGGACTCAACTATCAAGGGTATCAAGAGGCGGGGCCCGTGGGGGACACGGTTTTTCCCCTCCCGGCGGACGGGCGGCCAGCTGCACCCCTTCCGGAAATTTGCCCGCCGCGGCCGCGCCCGCCCTGATATTTTGACCCGGAAGTGACATGCTTGGGTTCGTGACGAAAACCACGCAGATCCCCAAAGTTGCCCCCGCCAAGCCCTCTGCCGCCACCGGCAGCGCCCCGCACGACGCCGGGTCCCCGGCTCCCGCGCCCGGCACGCCCGCCGCTTCGGAGCGGATCAAGACCCTGCTAATCCTGGGTGCCTCCGGCGACCTGACGGGCCGGCTCCTGCTGCCCGGCGTCGGGCGCCTTATCGCGTCGGGACGCGCCCCGGGCATCACCCTGGTGGGTGCCGGCAGCGACAACTGGACGGCCGAACAGTGGCAGGAGCGCCTGGCCGGCAGCTTCGCCGACGCCCTGGCGCCCGGAGGGGATTCCACCCCCGAGGGCATCAAGGCGCTTGAGGCGGTGCAGTCCAACAGCAGCTACCACCAGCTCGATGTCACGGCCAAGGGCGAGTTGGGCGCCTTCCTGGCAACCGTGGAGGGTCCTGTGGCCCTGTACTTTGCACTCCCCCCGGCCATCAGCCAAAAGGCGTGCGAGGTGCTGAAAAAGAAGGAGCTCCCGGCCGGCACCCGGCTGGTCATGGAGAAGCCTTTCGGCTCCAGCGCCGCCTCCGCCCACGCCTTGAACGCCACGCTGGGCAAGCTGGTGGCCGAAGACCACATCCACCGCGTGGACCACTTCCTGGGCAAGTCCACGGTGCTGAACATCATGGGGCTTCGGTTCGCCAACCGGCTGCTGGAACCGTTGTGGAACGGTGAGCACATTGAGAAGGTGGAAATTGTCTTTGACGAGGACCTGACCTTGGAAAACCGGGCCCGGTACTATGACCACGCCGGCGCCGGCAAGGACATGATCCAGAGCCACCTGCTGCAGATCATGGCCATCATGGCCATGGAGCCCCCCGCCACGCTGGGGCAGGAGGACGTGCGTTCCAGCATTGCCGCCGTCCTCCGGTGCAGCACCATCGGAAACTCCTACAAGCCGGACTTGGCGGACACCACCCGACGGGCCCGGTACACGGCCGGGACCATCGGCGAGCGCCAGGTGCCCAACTATGTTGACGAGGAAGGTGTGGACCCGGCCAACGACACCGAGACCCTGGCCGAGGTGGAGGTCTACGTCAACAACTGGCGCTGGGCGGGAGTGCCGTTCATCCTGCGTTCCGGCAAGGCACTGGGCCGTGCCCGCAAGGAGGCCGTGGTGACGTACAAGCCGGTGCCGCACCTGCCTGCCGGCTTCACCGGTGTTGACTCCCCCACGCGCCTGCACATCGGCTTCGGCCCCGAGACTCTTACCCTTGACCTGGACGTCAACGGGCCGGGCGACCTCTTCACCCTTGACCGCGTGCAACTGGAAACCGCGTTGGCCAGCGACCCGCTCCTGCCTTACGGCGAAGTGCTCGAGGGTGTGCTCAGCGGGGACCCGCTGCTGTCTGTCCGCGGCGACACGGCCGAGGACTGCTGGCGGATTGTGGAGCCGGCGTTTGCCGCCTGGAAGGCCGGATCCGTGCCCATGGAGGAATACGCGGCCGGCTCCAACGGCCCGTCCGGCTGGGCCACGAGCAACGACTGACACCTGCGAGGGGTGAGACAACGAGGTGGTTATCTCAAACCTCGACGGGGCCGGCACCCAGTCACGACGACGCCGGCACCCGGGTGGGATTCACTACCCACCCGGGTGCCGGCGTCGTTCTTTGAAAAGCGGTTCTGGGAAATGATTTAGATGGCGGCGACGCCGCGTTCGCCGGTGCGGACGCGGACTGCCTCGTACACTTCCACCATCCACACCTTGCCGTCGCCGGCGTTGCCTGTGTTGGAGGTGGCCACGATGATGTCCATGAGGTCCCAGGCGCGTTCGTCGGAGGTGAGGACCTCGATGCGGACCTTGGCGTGGAGGTCCACGGTGTACTCGGCACCCCGGTAGATTTCCGTGTGGCCGCGCTGGCGCCCGTAGCCGTGGGCGCTGCTGACGGTCAGGCCCTGCACGCCGTAGCCTTCCAGGCCGCCGCGGACGTCGTCGAGCTGTTCGGGGCGGATGATGGCGGTGATGAGTTTCATGCGTCAACCTTGGATTCGGTGCGGGCGGGGGTTTCGTGCTGCCAGGCGGGGTTTTCCTCCAGCGGGTGGAAGCTGCCGGAGACGCGGCCGCCGAAGTCGTAGGCGGATTCGGCGTGGACGGAAATGTCGATGCCTGCGGACTCGTGGGCAGAGGAAATACGGAAGCCCATGGTCTTGTTGATGATCCAGCCGATGACGTAGGCCACGATGAAGGAGTACAGCATCACGGCGAAGGCACCGACGGCCTGCTTGCCGAGCAGTTCCAGGCCGCCCCCGTAGAACAGCCCCTGGCCGGCAGCCGGGGAGTTGGGGTCCGCGGCCAGGCCGATGAAGAGGGTGCCGATGATGCCGCCCACCAGGTGGACGCCCACCACGTCGAGCGAGTCGTCGAAGCCGAGGCGGAACTTCAGGCCCACAGCCATGGCGCACACCACGCCGGCCAGCAGTCCCAGGGCCATGGCCCACATGGGGGTGATGGCGGAGCAGGCGGGGGTGATGGCGACAAGCCCGGCGACGGCGCCGGAGGCGGCACCAAGCGAGGTGGCGTGGCCGTCGCGGAGCCGTTCCACCAGGAGCCAGCCGAGGGTGGCGGCACACGGTGCGGCGAGCGTGTTGATCCAGGCATACCCGGCCACGCCGTTGGCGCCCAGGGCGGAGCCGGCGTTGAAGCCGAACCAGCCGAACCAGAGCAGGCCGGCGCCGAGCATCACGAACGGCATGTTGTGGGGGCGGTGGCTCGGGTCCTTGCCGAAGCCCTTGCGCTTGCCCAGGATCAGGCACAGTGCCAGGGCCGCGGCGCCGGCGTTGATGTGGACGGCCGTGCCGCCGGCAAAGTCGATGACGCCCAGGCCCTGGCCCAGCCAGCCGCCGGTGTTGTTGCCGTTGGCGTCCTTGTTCAAGTCAAAGACCCAGTGCGCCACCGGGAAGTAGACCACGGTGACCCAGATGGCCGCGAACACCATCCACGCGCCGAACTTGGCCCGGTCCGCGATGGCGCCGCTGATGAGGGCGACGGTGATGATGGCGAAAACGGCCTGGAATCCCACGAAGGCAATTTCCGGGATGGTGCCCACCAGCGGCATGGTCTTGCCGGTGTCCAGGACCCCTTGCAGGCCCAGCTTGGCCAGCGGGTTGCCGAGCAGCCCGCCGCCAACGTCCTTGCCGAAGGCTGCCGAGTAGCCAAACAGCACCCAGAGGACGCCGACGACGGCAATGGCCCCGAAACTCATCATCATCATGTTCAGCACGCCCTTGGCCCGGGTCATGCCGCCGTAAAAGAATGCCAGGCCCGGTGTCATCAGCAGCACTAGTGCTGCCGAAACCAGGACCCACGCTGTGTCGCCAGTATTCATGGCTCTGCCGGCCTTTCGTTGCAAGTGAGGTTTTTGCGGTGCCGCGTCGTCGGGGCTGGTGCAAGGAGGACACTTACAACTGTGCCGCCGGAGTGTTTCGGCATGGGGCGGCAATAATTTCGTTTAAGTTACAAAAGGCGGCAACAGGTTAAATCCTGTCGCCGCCTTTGTTTCCGGCATGTTACGGGCCGGGCCGCACACCGCTAGGACAGCAGCGCGTCCACGAAGTTTTCCGCGTCAAAGGGCGCCAGGTCGTCGGCACCCTCGCCGAGGCCGATGAGCTTGACCGGCACGCCCAGCGTTTTCTGGATGGCCACGACAATGCCACCCTTCGCCGTGCCGTCCAGCTTGGTCAGGACGATGCCGGTGATGTTCACGACGTCGGAAAACACTTTCGCCTGGCTCAGCCCGTTCTGCCCCGTGGTGGCATCAAGCACCAGCAACACCTCATCCACGGTGGCCTGCTTTTCAATGACGCGCTTGACCTTGCCGAGCTCGTCCATCAGGCCCACCTTGTTTTGAAGGCGCCCGGCGGTGTCCACCATGACCACGTCCACCTCCTGCTCAATCCCGGCCTTCACCGCTTCAAAGGCGATGGAGGCAGGGTCCGCACCATCGACGTCGGACTTCACCGTGGGCACGCCCACACGGGCACCCCAGGTGGCCAGCTGCTCGGCGGCCGCGGCGCGGAAAGTGTCCGCCGCGCCCAGCAGCACGTCCTTGTCCTCGGCCACCAGTACGCGGGCCAGCTTGCCCACCGTGGTGGTCTTGCCGACGCCGTTGACGCCAACCACCATGAGCACCGCGGGGCGACCGTCATGGCGGCCAATGTTCAGGCTGCGGTCCATGGTGGGGTCCACGAGCTTGATGAGTTCCTCGCGGAGCATCGCCTGGACGTGCTCCGGGCTGCGCACGCCCAAAACCTTCACGCGCTCGCGCAGGGTGTCCACCAGGTCCATGGTGGAGCCGGTGCCTATGTCCGCCAGCAGCAGCGTTTCCTCGACCTCTTCCCACACGCTTTCATCAATCGTGTCGCGGGACAGCAGCGCCAGCAGCCCCTTGCCCAGGGCGTTGTTCGACTTCGACAGGCGCGCGCGCAGCCGCACCAGCCGGCCCTCCACGGGCAGCGGCTTTTCCAGGGCCGGGGCGGCCGGGGCGGCCGGTTCGGCCGTGTCCACGCCCTGCGCTTCCAGGCCGGACGTTTCCATGCCCGACGGCGGCGCCTGGGCGCCCGGGCGGTCCTCCAGCAGGGTGCCGGTTCCGGCCGAATCGACGGGGGCGGGGTCGTTGGCGTCGCGCGGCCCCGTGTAGTTTTGGGTGTTCTTCCGGGCCTTCAAGAAGACAGGGATGAGGCCGCCGACGACGGCCAGCCCAATGACGATGTACAGGATGGTGGCAAGAGTCTGGTTCACCGTCCAAGTCTCTCACGGGGGCGCGGGCGGCCACGGCCCGGTCCCGGTTGTGAAACACTCAATCTGATGTCCACCAATGCCGCCGCCCCAGTCCCACCACCAACAGCCGCCCGCACTGTCACGCTGCCGCGCGAAATCAAGGTCCTGGTGGCCGCCGCCTTCCTGATCGCCATCGGCTTTGGCATTGTGGCGCCCGTGCTGCCGCAATTTGCCCAAAGCTTCCACGTGAGCGTGGGCGCCGCGGCCATTGTGGTCAGCGCCTTTGCCTTCACCCGCCTCGTCTTCGCCCCGCTCAGCGGTGTCCTTGTGGAGCGGCTGGGCGAACGGCGGACCTACATCCTGGGCATCCTGATTGTCGCGGCGTCCTCCGCGGCGTGCGCCTTCGCCCAGAATTATTGGCAATTGCTGATATACCGCGGGCTGGGCGGCATCGGCTCCACCATGTTCACCGTCTCAGCCATGGGATTGCTGATCCGGCTGGCCCCACCGTCCGCGCGAGGCCGTGTTTCCAGCCTGTATTCGGGCTCGTTCCTGCTGGGCAACATCGCCGGACCCGCCATTGGCGGGCTCCTGGCTGGCTTCGGCCTGCAGCTGCCGTTCCTGGTGTACGCGGGTGCGCTGGTCCTGGTCGCCCTGCTGGTCGCCACCATGCTGCCCGCCGTGAAAAGCGCCGCCGTCGCGGTCCCGGCCGCGGTGCAAGCCGGCGGTCCCGCGGGAGGCGGGGGACCGGCGTCGGACGCGCCCGGCGCTTCGGGGAAAGGCACGACGGCGGCGTCGCGGGAGCCGCTCCCCCTGCGTGCGGCGCTGCGCATTCCCGCATACCGCGCCGTACTGGTCTCGAGCTTCGCCAACGGGTGGTCGGCTTTTGGCATTCGCATGGCGCTGGTGCCGCTGTTTGCCACCGCAGCCCTGGGTGCCGGCCCCGAGGTGGCGGGCATTTCCCTGGCCGTGTTTGCCATCGGCACTGGCGTGGCCCTGCTGTTTTCCGGCAGGCTTGCCGACACCTGGGGCCGCAAGCCGATGGTCCTGCTGGGCCTGGCCGTCAACGGCATCGGGATGGGCGTCCTCGGGTTCACGGGCAACGAGTTTTGGTTCTTTGTGGTCTCAGCCATTGCCGGGCTGGGCAGCGGCCTCATGGGACCGGCGCAGCAGGCCATCGTGGCGGACGTCATTGGCAACGAACGATCCGGCGGCAAGGTGCTCGCCACGTTTCAAATGAGTTCGGACCTGGGCGCCATCATCGGCCCCATTGCGGCCGGGTACCTCGTTGACCTGTTTTCCTTCGGCCTGGCGTTTTCCATGGCCACCGCCGTGGCGCTGCTCGCCGCGGTGTTCTGGCTCTCCGCCCGGGACACCAAGTTCCAGCCCTGACCGCGCCGTCAAAAAAGTGATGGAGCGTCGGGGAAAAACCCGCAGAAGGTGATAGAGGGTCCGGGAAAAGCCCGCGAAAAGTGATGGAGCGTCGGGGCGGGGCGGAATGCCGGGATCAGGCGGGGGCGGTTGCGCGGTCGATCCGCTGGCTGATGACGGTGGAAACGCCGTCGCCCCTCATCGACACCCCATATAGGGCGTCGGCCACCTCCATGGTGCGCTTTTGGTGCGTGATGATGATCAGCTGGCTGGATTCGCGCAGTTCCTCAAAGATGGTGATGAGTCGGCCCAGGTTCGTGTCGTCCAGCGCCGCCTCCACCTCATCCATGACGTAGAAGGGCGAGGGCCGGGCCTTGAAGATGGCCACAAGCAGCGCCACGGCCGTCAGCGAGCGCTCCCCGCCGGACAGCAGCGAGAGGCGCTTGATCTTCTTGCCCGCCGGGCGGGCCTCCACCTCGATGCCCGTGGTCAGCATGTCGTCGGGGTCGGTAAGGACCAAGCGCCCCTCCCCTCCCGGGAACAACCGGCCGAACACGCGCTCAAACTGCACTGCCGTGTCCGCGTAGGCGGAGGTGAAGACCTCCTCGACCCGCTGGTCCACTTCCTTGATGATGTCCATGAGGTCCTTGCGGCTGGATTTCAGGTCCTCCAGCTGGGTTGAGAGGAACTGGTGGCGTTCCTCCAGGGCTGCAAATTCCTCCAGGGCCAGCGGGTTGACTTTGCCCAGGGCTGCCAGGTCGCGTTCGGCCCTCTTGAGCCTTTTCTCCTGCTCCTCGCGCACAAACGGGGTGCCCTCAGGGACTTCCGCCCCTGTTTCGTCCACTTCAACGCGCAGCGCAGCCCACTTGTCGGCGCCCGCCCCGGGGCTGGGCGGGACCAGCGTCTCCGGGCCGTATTCGTTGATGAGGTGGTCAACGCTGAGCCCCAGCTCCTCGATGGACTTGTTTTCCAGCTGTTCAATGCGGAGCCGCTGCGCCTCGCGCGCCAATTCGTCCCGGTGGACGGAGTCCGTCAGCCGGGCCAGCTCCACTTCCAGTTCCATCGTTGCCGAGCGCACTGCCATGAGCTCCACCTCGCGCTGCGCGCGGAGTTCCTCCGCCGCGTCCCGCTCCTGCTCGCCTTGCTCGATCGACGCCGCAACATGCTGCAGGACCTGCCCGACGGCGGCCGCCACCGCCTCCGCCTTCCCCGCCTGGCGGCGGCGCTGCAACGCCCGCCTGGCGGCCTGTTCGCGGGCCGTGCGTTCGGTGGCGGCAGCCCGTTCCAGCGCCGCGGCCCGGTTCCGCACCGCGTTCAGCTGCTCTTCGGTGCTGCGCAGCGCCAGCCGCGACTCCATCTCGACGGCCCGCGCGGCCGTGGCCTGCGCAGCCAGAGCGTCCCGTTCCTCCATGGACGGGTCCGCGCCGGTGGGCTCTTCCTGGGCGCGGGCCAGCCGGGCCGCCACTTCCTCCAGGGCCTGCTGTTCCTTCGCCAGGTTGGCCGTGGCCAGCCCCAACGCCTGGGCATGCCGTTCCGACTCCCCCGTTGCGGATCGCAGGGTGGCGCCAAGTGTTCCCAGCCGTTCCGCCACCGCCGCGATCCTGGCGTCGGAATCGTGCAGCGCCGCCAGGCTGGCCTCCTCTGCGTCTGCGGCGGCCTGGCGGCGCGCAGCGGCTGCGGCCAGGGCAAAGCGGGCCCGCTCCCCGTCAGCCACCGCAGCCCGCAGCTTCGCATCCGTTTCATCCACGGCTGCCTGCAGTTCCAGCAGCGACGGCGCCGTGGCCGAACCGCCCCGCACGGAGAACGCGTTCAGGACATCCCCGCCGGCGGTAACGGCCGTCAAGTGCGGGTAGCCGTCCAGGAGCTGCACCGCAACGGACAGGTCGGGCACCAGCACCACCCCGTCCAGCAGGGCGTCCAGCACGGCAGCTATTTCCGCTGGCCCCGTGACCTGTGCACGCCCTGCCGCGACGCCATCCACCGCCGCCACCGCACTCTCGACGAGGGTTGCCCGCGCAGAGGGTGGTCCATCCTCAGACCCGGCCGGCGCGGCCGACGCAACGACCAGTGTGACGCGGCCGCCGTCGTCCGCCTTGATGCGCTCCAGCGCGGCGACTGCGGCGGCCGAATCGGCCACAGCCACTCCCCCTGCGGCCGCGCCCAGGGCGGCAGCAATGGCCGTTTCATGCCCGGGCGCCACCGTGAGCAGTTCCGCCACGGCGCCCAGGATGCCGGGCAGGCCCGCCGACAGCACGTGCGAGGAGGCATCCTTGCGCAACAGCCCCACCGCCAGGGCCTCGCGGCGGGCGGCAAGGGAGTCACGTTCCCTGTCGGCTGCCAGCTGGGCCGCCGTCAAGCCCTCCATGAGGGTGTCGATGTCCGCCAATGCCCGGGCGGCTTCCTCATAGTCGGCGTCGAGGCGTTCCTCGCCCTCCTCGACGCCGGCCACCTGGGATTCCAGCGCCGCGAACTCGCGGGCTGCGGCCGCATGCCGCTGCTCGCCGGCGTCGCGGCCCTGGTGCAGCCGCCCGATCTCGGCCTCCGCGGCTTCCACCCGCGACCTGGCCGAGGCAACCTTGCCTGCCAGCCGGGCCAGCCCTTCCCGGCGGTCGGCCGTGGCCCGGAGCACGTCGCGGACCCTCTGCTCCTCGGCCCGGACGGAGGCTTCCACGTCGTCCTTGATTTCCATGGCCGCCTCCAGGGCGATGCGCCGTTCCTCCAATTCGAGGTCCAGCTCCGCCTCTTCCCCGCGCAAGCGGGCGGCCTGCACCGCCAGCCTGTCCGGGTCCCTGCTGGGATCCGCGGGGGCTTCGGCTGCTCCCAGGTGGCGCTGGCGCTCGGCGGCCAGCAGGCCCAGGGACTTGAACTTTTCCTGCGTTGCCGAAAGCTGGTACCAGGTGTCCCGTGCCGCGGTGAGGACGGGGGCCGCGGCGGCGGACAGCTGTTCCAGCTCGGCCTGCCGGCTGCGGCCCTCCTGAAGTCCCTGCTCCACCAAGGCACGGCGGGACTTGAGGGCCAGTTCGTCCGCCACGTCCTTTTCGACGGCGGTGCGCAGCGTGACCAGGCTGTCGGCCAGCAGGCGGGCCTTGGCATCGCGGACGTCAAACTGCACGGCCTGGGCCCGGCGTGCCACGGCCGCCTGCTTGCCCAGGGGCGTGAGCTGGCGGCGGATCTCACCCGTCAGGTCGCTGAGCCTGGCCAGGTTGGCTGACATGGTGTCGAGCTTGCGCAGGGTTTTTTCCTTGCGGCGGCGGTGCTTGAGGATGCCGGCAGCCTCCTCAATGAAGCCCCTACGGTCCTCGGGCGTGGCATGGAGCACCTTGTCCAGCTGGCCCTGGCCGACAATGACGTGCATTTCCTTGCCCAGGCCGGAATCGGAGAGCAGTTCCTGGATGTCCAGCAACCGGCAGCCCGTGCCGTTGATGGCGTATTCCGAGCCGCCTGTGCGAAACAGTGTCCGGGAGATGGTGACTTCGGTGTAGTCGATGGGCAGGGCGCCGTCGGTGTTGTCAATGGTCAGTGCAACATGCGCCCGGCCCAGCGGGGGGCGCCCGGAAGTGCCGGCAAAAATGACGTCTTCCATTTTTCCCCCGCGCAGGGTCTTGGCGCCCTGCTCCCCCATGACCCAGGCCAGCGCATCAACCACGTTCGACTTGCCGGAGCCGTTGGGGCCAACCACGGCCGTCACTCCCGGTTCAAAGTCAAAGGTGGTGGCCGATGCGAACGACTTGAAGCCTCGCACGGACAGACTTTTTAGATGCAAACTGTTTTATACTCCTGCGCAGGGGCGTTATTTCCGTTGTTAATCTACCGCGAATTCCATGTTTGGCAGGGTAGCCGCCCGCATGTATGCGCCGGGGCGCATGTGCGATAACCTCCCTGGAAGGTGCATAGTTAAGGCTGAGGCTTAATGTCGGGACAGGGACAGCGCACCTTTGTCACTTTTGTCCCGGCGAATATTAACCGGTTGGTTTCGGCCGGGCACCACAAAATACACAAGACAAAGGCTGGAATTTGATCGGCAACGCGACTTTTCGTCACCACAACACTGCCTTACTTGCCGTCACCAGCGTGGAGGCGCCCGTGGTGGTCAGTTCCTCCGACTTTGATGAGCGCCTGGCCCCGAGCCTGAAGCGGTTGCGGCTGTCCAAGCGGTTGCTGGAACGTGTTGCAGGAGTGAAGGAACGCCGCTGGTGGGCGCCCGGAACCGCGTTTGACGACGCCGCCATTGAGGCCGGCGCGAAGGCCCTGGCCGAGGCCGGAATTGAGGCAGGGCAGATCGGCCTGCTCATCAACACCTCGGTGACACGGCGCAACCTGGAGCCCTCCGTTGCCGTCAAGATCCACAACGGGCTGGGACTGCCCTCCTCCGCCATGAACTTTGACCTGGCCAACGCCTGCCTCGGGTTTGTCAACGGCATGACCCTGGCCGCGAACATGATTGATTCCGGCCAAATCAAGTACGCACTCATTGTGGCCGGCGAGGACGCCCAGGCCACCCAGGAAACCACCTTCCGCCGGCTGAATGCGGAAACGTCCACCCGGGAGGACTACCTGCGGGAGTTCGCCACCCTGACGCTGGGCTCCGGCGCGGCCGCCGCCGTCATCGGCCCGGCCAGCGACCACCCCGGCGCGCACCGCATCCTGGGCGGGGTTTCCCGCGCCGGCACCTCCCACCATGAGCTGTGCGTGGGGGGCCCCGACGGCATGTTCACCGACACCAAGGGCCTGCTGGACAACGGGCTGGAGCTGGTCACGAACGCCTGGGACGAGGCCCACACGGATGGTTGGGACTGGCGCAAGATGGACCGCTATGTCACCCACCAGGTGTCCAATTCCTACACCAACGCCATCATCAAGGCCGTGGACCTGGTCCGCAGCAAGGTGCCCGTGACCTTCCCGAAATGGGGCAATGTGGGCCCGGCTTCGCTGCCCATGACGCTGGCGCAGGAGGCGCAGACGCTCTCCGCCGGCGACCGCGTGCTCTGCATGGGCGTGGGTTCCGGACTCAACACGACCATGATGGAAATTGCGTGGTAACTGCCGCTTTGCCCCCGCAGGACCCTTCCCGCCACCCCGATCCCTGGCCCGGCGTGCGCGCCTCCTGGCGCCGGACGCTGTCCGTGCCGTCAACGTCGGCGGCGGACGCCCCCGGAACACGCCGCGAGTGGCACTTTCTGGACAACCGGGACGACGTCGACGCCACCGGCCTGGCGCCCGCCGGGACCCTGCTGTGCGTGCATGGCAACCCAACGTGGTCATACGTGTGGCGCAGCCTGCTGGCCGGGGCCACTTCCCCGGAAACCCTGGCCGACGGCGGACCGTGGCGTGTCATTGCCGTGGACCAGCTGGACATGGGCTTCTCCGAGCGCACCGGCACCTTCCGCCGCCTCGCGGACCGCATCAACGACCTCTCCGACCTGACTGCGGCCCTGAAACTGGACGGCCCGGTGGTCACTGTCGGGCACGACTGGGGCGGCATCATCTCCCTCGGCTGGGCCGTGCGGCACCGCGAACAGCTGGCCGCCGTGGTCCTCACCAACACGGCCGTGCACCCGGCGGGATTCACCCTGCCCCCTGCCCTGAAGCTGGCCCTGCACCCGGCCGTGCACCCCTGGGGCACCAAGACCACCGCGGCGTTCCTGAAGGTGACCCACGCCCTGGCGCAGCCGGCACTGGCGCCCTCCGTGCGGGACGCCTTCATGGCCCCGTACCGCACTGCGGTGCGGCGCGCCGGGGTAGGCAACTTCGTAGCCGACATTCCGGCAACCCCCGCCCACCCTTCGTGGGCCGCGCTCGAAGAGGTGTCCTCCGGCATTCGCACCCTTGGCGTGCCGGCGTTCATGATGTGGGGGCCGAAGGATCCCGTGTTCTCCGACCGCTACCTGCGGGACCTCCTGACACGACTGCCGCAGGCCGACGTGCACCGCTTTGAGGGTGCCGGCCACCTGGTCCAGGAGGACCGGGACATTGCTGGCCCCACCTTTGCCTGGCTGGCCAGGCACGTCGACGCCAGTCACCGCGCCCAGGGTGGCAGTGCTGCGCAGGGTGGCAGTGCCGCCCAGCCGAAGCCCGAATCCGCGCCTGCCTTCCGTCCCATGCTGGCGGAGGTCGACGCACGGCGTGAAGATTCCTCCACCGCCATTGTGGACATGCTGGCGGGCGGGGCCGCTCGCAGCCTCACCTGGGCGGAACTTGCCCGAGACATAGACGACCTGGCCGCCGGGCTGGCGGATCTCGGCGTCAAGCCGGGTGACCGTGTCAGCCTGCTGGTGCCGCCGGGGATCACCCTCACCACGCTCATCTACGCCTGTCTGAGATTGGGTGCCGTGATCGTGGTGGCCGATGCGGGCCTGGGCACGAAGGGACTGGGGCGGGCCATCAAGGGCGCCGGTCCCGCCTATCTGGTGGGTGTCGGCCGGGCGCTGGCTGGTGCCCGGATCTACAACTGGCCCGGCGTGAAAATCGGCGCTGGCGACTCCACCCCGGCCGCGGACAGGGCCGGGCGCAGGCTGCTGGGAGTGGCAGCCACCGTTCCGCAGCTCATGGACAAGGGCCGCGTGCTCCGCCTGGCCGGCGCGGCCGCCGCACCCGCCGTCCCGGACCCCGACGCCGACGCCGCGGTGCTGTTCACCTCCGGCTCCACCGGGCCGGCCAAGGGCGTGGTCTACACGCACCGGCGGCTGGCCGCCATGCGGGACACCCTGCAGGCCACGTACAAGCTCCGGGCCGGCACGTCGCTCGTGGCCGGCTTCGCCCCGTTTGCCCTGCTGGGCCCGGCCCTCGGGGCCACGTCCGTCACACCCGACATGGACGTCACGGCCCCGCGCACGCTGACGGCCAAGGCGCTGGCGGACGCTGCAGCCGCCATCAACGCCACTGTGGTCTTCGCCTCCCCGGCCGCGCTGGTCAACGTCGTGGCGACCGCGGCGGAACTCCCACCCGCCCGCAAAACCGCGCTGGCCGGCGCCGAACTTTTCCTTTCCGCAGGCGCGCCCCTGGGCGAACCCCTGCTGGCGCAGGTCCAGGAGCTGGCACCCCATGCCTCCCTGCACACCCCCTACGGCATGACCGAGGCACTGCCGGTGACGGACATCGACCTGGCCGGCATCAGGGCGGCGGGGACCGGCGACGGCGTGTGCGTGGGACTGCCCGTCAGTGGCGCCTCGGTGGCAATTGCGCCAGTGCGCGCCGATGGCACCGGCAGCCTGGCCCCCACCACGGAACCGCACGTGACCGGTGAGATCCTGGTCAGCGCCCCGCACGTGTTGGAACGCTACGACCGCCTCTGGATCACGCAGGAGCACGCAGCCGCCATCCCCGGCTGGCACCGCAGCGGCGATGTGGGCCACCTCGACGCCGAAGGCCGCCTGTGGGTCGAGGGGCGCATGGCCCATGTCCTGACCACGGCCAACGGAGTCCGGACGCCGGTGGCCGGTGAGCTGGCCGCCGAATCGGTGCCCGCGGTGGCGCGCGCGGCCGTCGTCGGTGTTGGCCCTGCCGGGGCCCAGGTGGCCGTGGCGATCGTTGAGACGGCGCCGGCCGCCCGGCGCTCCGGCTTGGCCGATAACTTTCTGGCCCGCGATGTGCGCGCCGCCGTGGCCCTGACCGGGCTGGTGCCGGCCGCCGTTCTGGTCATCGACGCCATGCCCACGGACGTGCGCCACAACTCGAAGATTGACCGGGCAGCCCTGGCGGCCTGGGCGTCGCGCATGCTGGCCGGAGCCAGGCCGGGGCGGCCCTGATGCCGGGCCCGACGGCGGCAGCCGGCACCCCGGGCCCGTCCCGCCGCGTCCTGGTGACAGGCACCAGCGGGCTGCTGGGCCGCGCCGTGGCCCGGCTCCTGCACGCCCGGGGCTGGTCCGTCCGCTCGCTGCAGCGCCGCGCCGTCCACGACCCGTGGGAATCCGTGCAGGGTTCCGTGGCCGATCCTGACGTTGCAGCGCGGGCCGCGGCAGGCGTTGACGCCGTCATCCACCTGGCTGCGAAGGTGTCTTTCACCGGCGAATGGGCGGACTTTGTCTCCACCAATATTGTGGGGACCCGCCAGCTGCTGGCGGCGTCCCGGCATGCGGGAGTGCGGGATTTCGTGTTTGTGTCCTCCCCGTCCGTGGCGCACTTTGGCTCCTCGATCGTGGGTGCGGGCGCGGGAAGCGCCGATCCTGAACGCGCCCGCGGCTTTTACGCCCGGTCGAAGGCTGCTGCCGAGGACCTGGCACTGGCCGAGGACTCCCCGGAGTTTCGGGTGGCGGCCATCCGCCCCCACATCGTCTGGGGGCCCGGCGACACACAGCTGGTGGAGCGCGTGGTGGAGCGCGCCCGCGCCGGCCGCCTGCCCCTGCTCGACGGCGGCCGCGCGCTGATCGACACCACCTATGTGGACAATGCCGCGGAAGCGATTGTGCGCGGGCTGGAGCGCATGGACCACGCCCACGGCCAGGCCCTGGTGGTGACCAACGGCGAGCCGCGTCCGGTGGGCGAGCTCATTGCCGGGATCTGCCGGGCCGCCGGCGTGCCCGAACCCGCCTTTTCCGTGCCGGGCTGGTTGGCCCGCGGCGCCGGCTCGGTCATTGAGAAGGCCTGGCTGGCTGCGGGAACGCGCGGATGGGTCCGCGATGAGCCGCCCATGACGCGCTTTCTGGCCGAACAGCTCTCAACTGCTCACTGGTTCGACCAGCGACACACGCGCGAGGTGCTCGACTGGACCCCCGCGATCTCCCTGGATGAAGGCCTGGCCCTGCTGGCTCGGCATTACGGCAACTGACGGCGAGCACTGGAGTTGCCTGCATTTCAGGCCCGAACGCTGGAGTTGTGTGCAAGATTGCCCTGCGGAACCACCGTTCTCGCAAGCAAGTCCAGCATTCACTGAGTGGGTTCAGGCCGCACGCTCCGAGGCTGACAGGTAGGCAGCCAGAACGCGGGCCTTGACCTCGTCCGGCCGCTGGAGATGGCGCCACTTGATGCGGATGAACCGCCAGCCCTCCTCCATGAGGGCACTTTCCCGTTCGCGTTCTGCCACCAACGCTTCGTCCGTCGGTGTTGCATAGTCGAAGTATTTGGTGTTGCCGTCGAACTCCACAATCAGTTTCACCCCGCGCCAGGCCAAGTCCGGACGGTATTCCTTGCCGTCAACGTAGAGGGTGACCTGCAGTTCCGGCGGCTCAAGGGGCAGTTGGGCGACTATGAGCCGGGTGCGCGTTTCCCCGGCGGATTCTGCCAAGGCATTGAGCATTCCAATGGCCTTAACGGCACGCTTGATGCCCCGGTAGCCGGCCATTCTGGCTGCGAGGTTTTCCAACTCCGCCAGCTTCAACCCCCTGTGCAGCGCAGAGTCGCCAATGACAGCGGCCAAGTCCAATGGCGCGACACGGGCGCAATCGAGAACAGTGCGGGCCAGGCTGGTAATAGTCACTGTGCCGACCCCCGGAACGTATTTTTGCACCAGATCATCGGGGCCGAGGGTCATGTGGTGAACCACTACATCGGCAGCCCCTTTGCCGAGGGAGGCGCCATAGGGGACGTTGACGTGTATCTGGTCCGGGGTATTCCACGCATGTTGTCCATGCAGGCGTGCGGCACTGAAGTGCGTATAGGCAAGTCTTCCTTGGGACCCGGCAATATGGGCGGCGAGCAGGCTCTTGGCCTGCACCCACGGCTTTTGGGCGCGCCATTTATGCATGGGCATGTAAACTCCGCGGCGCAAGCGAAATAGCGCCCCGCAACGGACAGCGTCCGCCACGAACCGGGCATCCATGCCGGCATCCGCAAGCTGCGCCGCTGTGGCAACATACCTCTCGGCGGGCCACCGCTGCCCAAGGTGCATCCGAATTCTGGACTCATTCATGTCACTGAGCCTGTAAGAAAGGGGTGGGACGTTCAAGACCGGATGGGTCCACTGTGGATAACGTACCCTCACCCCGGCCGAACCGGACCTTGACTGCTGAAGTCCGTCGCGAAACAGGTGGCTGCATCAACATTTTCTGCAGCGAACACCAGTTCCCACGAACTACTGCCTCAAGCGTGCCGGACAGGCTACAGCCTGGCGTTGCGCGGCTGTGGCTGGCACGCGGGGCAGCTGTAGGACGACCGGTTCATGAAGGTGTCGCGACGGATCAGCGTGGACAGGCCGAGTTCGGCACAGCGAACACACGGTTTCCCCTCGCGGCCGTAGGCGTTCAGTGACCGGGCAAAATATCCTGAGGCGCCGTTGACGTTGACGTACAGGGAATCAAAGCTGGTGCCGCCGGCGTCCAAGGCACGGACCATGACGTCGCGGGCTGCGTGGATGATGCGTTCGGTGTCCGGGCGCCGCATGGTGTCGGTGGGCCGCGCGTAGTGCATCTTCGCAGCCCACAAGGCCTCATCGGCATAAATGTTGCCAATGCCGGAGACCAGCCCCTGGTCCAGCAGCGCGCGTTTCAGCCCCGTCTTCCTGGCGCGCAGCTTCTGGTGGAAGGCCTCGATGTCAAAGTGCGGGTCCAGCGGGTCGCGGCCGATGTGGGCCGCCTCGGCGGGAACCAGGGCCCACCCGGTGCCTGAAGCATGTCCGTTCACGTCGGGCCCTATTTCGGCGGCACCGCGGGTTCCAATGCCGCCGCCGGGCAGCCCGTCCGCCGTGGGCACCAGCGAGGTCACGAAAAGGCCGCCGAAAATTCGCTGATCGATGAAGCGGAGCTCCTCGGGCGCATCCTCGCGCGGGGAGAAGGTAATCCGGACCTTGAGGTGTTTTTCATGCGGCTGCCCGGGAGACTCCACCAGGAGCTGGCCGCTCATGCCCAGGTGGGCCACCAGGGCGGTGTGGGGCAGTGAACCTCCGTACGGCTGGGAACCGGGCGCCGAATCGGCCAGGGGCATCCAGAGGAACTTGCCGCGCCGGACCACGTCCAGGACAGTGGCACCCAGCAGGTTTCCGCGGAAGTCCTCGGTGCCGAGTGCGTGGCGGCGGATGGAGCGCGGGTCCGGGACGGAAACGGCCGTGACGGTGCGCCCGGCAATCCAGCGTGCCAGTCCGCGCCGCACCACCTCAACTTCGGGCAGCTCGGGCATTTAGCCGGCAGCTGTTCCGGACGCCGAACCGGCGGCACCACCCTTGCCGGCAAAACGCTCCTGCAGGACGTTCCAGCCCGCGGCGGCTGCGGAGCGCTCGGCCTCCTTCTTGGAAGGGCCTGCGCCCGTGCCGAAATGCTGGCCGCCGATCAGCAGGCGTGCGGAAAAGGAGCGGTTGTGGTCCGGGCCGGTGCCGGTGATCTCGTACTCAATGGTGCCGAGGTGGCGTGCTGCGGCAATTTCCTGGATGTTGGTTTTCCAGTCGGTACCGGCGCCCAGGACGGCCGAGTCCGCCAGCAGGGGTCCCACCAGGCGCATGACCAGCTCGCGCGCGGTCTCAATGCCGTGGGTGAGGTAGGTGGCGCCGATCAGTGATTCCATGGTGTCGGCCAGGATCGAGGACTTGTTGCGGCCCTTGGTGAGGCGTTCGCCCTGGCCCAGATAGATGAATTCGCCTACGCCCAGCGAGCGGGCGATCGAGGCGAGGGCGCGGGTGGAGACGACGGCGGAGCGGCGCTTGGCCAGCTCGCCCTCGGGAAGTGTGGGGTTGTCACGGTACAGTGCGTCGGTGACGGAGAAGCCCAGAATGGAGTCACCCAAAAATTCCAGGCGCTCATTGGTGGGGATGCCACCATTTTCGTAGGCGTAGGAACGGTGCGTCAGGGCAAGACGAAGCGTCCCGGCATCAATAGTGACACCGAGACGCTTCAAAAGCAGTTGATGGCCGTCCTCAAGCTTCGGGGATTCCGGGTCTGAGGACACAAGCAACTCCTGCAAAAATTGTTAACCAGTGAACGGGCGGCCGGCCGGCCGCACGGACGTCTTAGACGTCGGCAACCTTACGGCCCTTGTACTCCAGGAACAGGGCGGTGCCGGCGGAGTCGGTGACAACCCGCGCCTGGTGCGGCAGGCTGTAGACAACTTGGCCGTTTTCGATGGTCTTGACCAGGTTCGGCGCAGTGGCCTTCCACTGGGAACGGCGTGCGCGCGTATTGGCACGGGACATCTTCCGCTTGGGAACAGCCACGGCAAACTCTTTTCTCTCGATAACGTGCGGCACGTGCCAACACGAAAAAACTTGATTTGCTAGTTTTCTTCGCCGGTTAAGCCCTGTAGGGCAGCCCACCTGGGATCCAGGATCTCGTGGTGGTGCCCCGGCTCATCCGCAAGGCGTATTCCGCATTCGGAACACAGGCCCTCACAGTCTTCCCGGCACACCGGCTGGAACGGCAGGGCGGTTACCACTGCGTCCCGCAACACCGGTTCAAGATCGATAGAATCGTGCTCGACCCAACGTTGCTGATCTTCCTCTTCGTCAAGGCCCTGTTCGGGTTCCTCGTAGAAGAAAAGTTCTTGCACATTGACTTCAAGGTCTTCCTCGAAGGCCTCAAGGCAACGGGAGCATTCGCCGGTCAGATCGACCAACACGCTTCCCGAGACGAGAATTCCTTCATGAACGGCCTCAAAACGGAGTTCCAGATCCAATTCGGATCCGGGCGTCGCGCCAATGAGCGGGGTGCCGAAATCCTCCGGCACAGGTACTTGTTCCTTCAGGGTCCACATGCTGCCCGGGCTTCGCCCAAGCTCCCTGACACCAATGGTGAGGGGCGTGCCATGGTTGGACTTGTTGCCCAACGTGGTTGCGCTAATGAGAACTCCTGAGTGAACATAGGACCGACGCACCATCCTATCGCGAATAACCATAGGCTTCAAAACGTGCGTCACCGGGCCAATTCGGCCTTGTCCAGTCTACTGCAGGGCGCGGCCGGGCGTCGACATGACGGTGCCGCGTCCCGGGTGATGTAACTCTCACCATGCACGACGCCGGAGGGCCGGCCTGCGCTGCGACCGGCAGTTGGTCCCGGGGAGACCAGGCTACAGGCTCGGTGGAACCAGTGGCACCGGCCGGGTGTCCGGACCCACGTCGCCCTGCAAGCGGCGCAGTACGGCCCGCGGCACATAGTCGGCAACATCCCCTCCCAGCGAGTGGACTTCCTTGATGAGGGTGGAGGACAGGTGCAGGTAGCGGCTGTCCCCCGGCAGGAACACGGTCTCCACGCCGGAAAGCTGGCGGTTCATGGTGGCCATGGGCAGCTCATAGTCAAAGTCGGACGAGGACCGCAGGCCCTTCACGATCGCTGATACACCGTGCGAGTGGCAAAAGTCGGAGAGCAGCCCCGCGCCCATCGGTTCAACCACAATCCCGGACAGTGCGGAGAAAGTGGTCCGCGCCATTTCAAGTCGCTCCACCAGGGAAAACCTGTACGTCTTGGCATAGTTGGTGGAAACGGCCACGATCACCTCGTCAAAGAGGCCGGTGGCACGGGCAATGACTTCAATGTGCCCCTTGTGGATCGGATCAAACGACCCTGGGCAGACGGCGCGTCGCATGCCATGAATCTATCCGATGAACCCCGCCAAGACGACCAGGCCCCAGCCATGTCCCGGCATTGGCCGCCAATGTCCACCATACGGGCCGGTAGCCGCCGGCCCGCAGCGCGCTGCAGGTAACGTTGTCAGGTGAAGGCGACTTTTCACCGGCCGCGCCGCCTCACGGCCAGCAAGGAGCAGCAATGAGCACGCCATGGCAGCGCACCGCGCAGGGCGCCAACCTTCTGGGCCCCGACGGCTCCCTGGGGGTGACGATCTTTGAGGAGATCACCACGCTGGCCGCCCGCCACGGCGCCATCAACCTGGGCCAGGGGTTCCCGGACGAGGACGGCCCGGCCGAGCTGGGCCGCATGGCCCAGGACGCCATCGCTGCGGGACACAACCAATACGCACCCGGAAAGGGCCTCCTGTCGCTGCGCACCGCGGTGGCCGAACACCAGGAGCGGTTCTACGGCCTCACGCCGGATCCTGAAACTGAAATCATCATCAGCACCGGCGCCACCGAGGCCATTGCCAGTGCCGTCCTGTCACTGACGGGCCCCGGCGACGAGGTCCTCACCTTTGAGCCGTTCTATGATTCCTACGGCGCCATGATCGGCCTCAGCGGCGCCCGCCACACCACCGCCGCACTCCTGGCCCCGGACTTCATGCCGGACCTGGCAACCCTGGAAGACAGCTTCAGCCCGCGCACCAAGATGGTCATCATCAACAACCCGCACAATCCCACCGGCGCCGTGTTCCCCGAGGCCGTGCTCACGGAGGTGGTGCGCCTTGCCATCAAATACGACGCCGTCATCCTCACCGATGAGGTCTACGAGCACCTGACGTTTGGTCCCCGGCACATACCCGTGGCCACCCTGCCCGGTGCCGCGGACCGCACGCTGACCATTTCCTCCGCCGGCAAGACGTTTTCCTATACAGGCTGGAAGGTGGGCTGGCTGTCGGGGCCTGCGGAACTGGTTGCCGCCGCCCGCACCGTCAAGCAGTTCCTGACGTACTCCTCCGGCACGCCGTTCCAAAGTGCCATCGCCGCCGGCCTGCGCATGGATGAGCAGTTCTTCACCGGCGCCGCAGCCACCTTGGCCCGCAAGCGGGACATCCTGGCCGAGGGACTGCGCGCCGCAGGCCTGGACGTGTACCTGCCCCAGGGGACCTACTTCATCAACGCCGACACATCCGCGCTGGGCATCACCGACGCCACGGCGCTGGCCCGCCGCCTGCCGGAGCTGGTGGGCGTGGCGGCGATCCCGGTCCCCGTGTTCTGCCACCCCGAAGGCGCCCGGCGCACGCGCTCGCTGCTGAGGTTCGCGTTTTGCAAGAAGGAAGCGCTGCTGGAACAGGCCGCCGAACGCCTCGCCACCCTCAAGGACAGGCTGTAGTGGTCCTGGCCAGCAGGTTCCTGGGCGCCAGCGGCGTCCACGCCACGATCGATCCCGATCCGTGGCATGCGAATGCGTTTGTGTTTAGCATCGACAACGCCGAGCAGTCACATGTCAACCTGGCGCACCCTGGGGATGTGTTTTACGAATACCTGCGCCGCATTGCCAACGCCGTGGACCTGGTCAAGCCCGCCGGTGAGCCTGTTGCCGCGCTGCACCTGGGGGCCGGTGCCCTGACCCTGGCCCGCTACATCCAGGCCACGCGCCCCGGATCGGTCCAGCATGCCGTGGAGCTGGAACGCGAACTGCTTGACTTTGTCCTTGAACAGCTCCCCCTGCCGGCCGGGACGTTGCTCACCGGCCATGTGGGCGACGCCCGCGAAGCGCTCGGCGAGCTGCCCGCGGGACTTGAGTTCGACGTCGTCATTCTTGACATTTTCAGCGGACCGGACGCACCCGCACACCTGGCCTGCACGGAGTTTTACCGGGAGGCCGCGGGCGTGCTGGCGCCGGGCGGAGTGCTGCTGGTCAATGTGGGCGACGAGCCCGGGTTTACGCTGGTTTCCAGCCAAGTGCGGGCACTGGGCGCGGCCATGGCCGGCGTCGCGGCGTACGGCACCAGCAATCTTTTTAGCCGCCGTTTTCCCGGCAACATCATCCTGATGGGGCGCGACGGTACCTGGCCGGAAGAATGGTCCCAGGCACTCGTCGCGGCGGGCCCGCACCCGGCCACAGTGCTCAGCGGCCTGGAGCTCGACGGGCTCGCCGGCTAGCC
>NZ_JAJLOZ010000046.1:0-36750 GCF_025548615.1 Arthrobacter sp. A2-55
GTGGTCCGGTGGGTGCGGTGGGTTCGACCCCTGCGGTGGTGGCGTTGTGGGGGTGTTTTGGTGGGAAGTGAGAGAAATGCATTTTTTCGGGTGTGATAACCTGCAAGAAGAGCGAGTTTCCGAGGGATGAATGCAGGGTTATCACAACCCCCGGAACGGTGTCTGAAGCCAGATTTTCCGGGCGCCGGAGGCACCCTCGTCGAACGGCCCAGCCCCTCCTCGAAACGGCCGCATCAGGTGCCCGAACGGCCCGTCCGAAGGTTATGGCCCTCCCCTGCCGAAGATCCCCGTGTCTTGACGGGACCCATTTATAGCTCATCGCGGCTCGCCCCCGGGCGCTCTTTTCGGGGCCTGTGACAGGGCTTTGCAGGTCGCTTCCGGACAGCCGAAACGGCAGTGTTTCGGGACCCGCCAGGACCCGTTCCAGCAGGCACCAACGACCGTTTTCCATCCCTTCCGCACGGCTGCCCCAGGACACAAAAACACCCCGCCGGGACGACCTGGCGGGGTGTTTTTGTGTGGGCTGTGGCTATGCTGCCAGCGGCTGCTCGGCCTCGGCCATGGAGGCTGTGGGCTCTGTTTCCTTGCCTCCGTTGAGGATGGTTTCCACCTCGATCGGCACCCCCGAAACACTGCCGCTGCCGATCCGGCGGCGGGCCGTTTTGAGGGGTTTGCCGTGCTTGTTCAGGGTGCGCTTGACGAAGTCCGCAGCCAGCCCCTCGTCCCAGGCTCCGCCCCACCCTGAGGCGGCTCCCTGGCCGTACGGGATCAGGTTCGGGTAGGCGGCCTGTGCCTTGCTGAAGGCCGTGTTCAGGTCGAACAGGATGACCTTGCGGGGCACACCTGTTTCGTCCTTTTGCGTGATGACCGTCCCGATGGACATGCCGGCGGGGCGCAGTGATCCGTCGCTGCCGCCGGCGCCCCATCCGAGCCG
The DNA here is from genome assembly GCF_025548615.1 of Arthrobacter sp. A2-55. NCBI lineage: Bacteria > Bacillati > Actinomycetota > Actinomycetes > Micrococcales > Micrococcaceae > Arthrobacter > Arthrobacter sp. A2-55. Next base: position 935 of record NZ_JAJLOZ010000046.1, read on the forward strand.
GTGGTTGGCGAGCGATTCGCCGCTCTCGGTACCTTCGATGGGTGGTCGGCTGGGGTCATCGCCCGAGATGACGTGGGCCCCGCCTGAAGCCAGAAGGGCGGAGAGCGCCCGGATCAGGGAAGCCCCCGGTGCGGATTGGCGGTTCTCGGTGTGGGTGTTGTTGACCAGCTCGACGATGCCGTGGCCGAGTCCTTCAATGCCGAATTGTTCGACGAAGGCGTTGTCCATGCCCAGGTCCTGGGCCATCATTTTCAGCACCTCGAAGGTCAGCAAGGTGTCCGCGGCCAGGGACGTGATGCGCTCCAGGGAGCCGCCGGTGGCACCGGTCTCCTTCATGATGATCTCAGCGGACTTGCGGACCTGCCGGCGGATCTCCTCCAGCCGTTCCACGTAGCTTTCCCAGCGGCCCGGGGTGTGGGCTGCGGCATGGCGGATGTAGCGGATCATGTGAGAGGTGAAGCGGGCCTGGAGGCCTTCCTCGCGGGCCAGCTCGTTGATGCGGTCAGTGGGCGTGCGGTCCGGGTTGAGCTTGCCGGGGCCGACGTTCACCGGAATCAGGCGCTCCTTCACACTGGGCGTGACCAGTTCGTTCTCGGCCGTCATAACCAGTTGCGTCATGGGGCGCCGGGTGCGCCGGGAGGTCATGTCGGCGTTCATCCGGTGCTTGCCGGCATTGTTGAAGACGGCGCGGGTCATGTCGGAGAGCTTGGCGTCCTCGGCCTCGGACTGGTGGCGCATTGAGGACGGGGCGAGGTCGTCGATCACCCAGATCGGCGTGTACGAGAGGGCATTTTCGATGGCCGCGGCGGTGTCCTTGGCCTGGCCGGGAAGCTCGCCCTGCCAGTCGTCCTTGTGGCGGGCCCAGAAGTACATCATGGCCTGCGCGGACCACGACTTTCCGGAACCCTTGGACCCCCAAAGGTAGACGGAGGTGCGCGGGCGCAGGGGGATGGTGGGGCGCAACGCCGTGGCCAGGACGATGGCAGCGGTTGCTTCCTCGGTCCACGCCTGGGAGCCAATGTAGGCGTCCAGGACGGCCCGGAAATCGGCGCGGATCATGTCCCGGTACCCGGCCTCGGTGTAGTCGCCGTCCACCAGGTCGCCGACGCCGAAGTGCTGTGCCATGGGTACCCGCCTCTCATCGACCCCGCAGACGGCGGTGCCGCCCAGGTCGGAATCCCCGATGATCTGGTCCCCAACCAGAAATACCGGATCCTCCTTGTCAACCGGGACCCAGCCCATGCGCATCCACCGGGTCTTGAAGACAACTTCCTCGGAGCGGTGGCCCTTGACGGCGGCCAGCCAGCTTTCGCCCTTCTGGGCGCGCGGGGGCCAGGACGGGTGGAGGAGCAGTTCACGGGGAATCGTGGCGCCCTGGCGCACCCAGTCGGCCGGCATGTAGTTGAGGATGTTTTCGGGCCCGGTCACGATGGCCGAATGGTTGTGGTCGCCGCCCTTCCAGGACACCTCGATTTCAACCTGCGTCTCATCGACGTCGTATGGGGCCACGTCGGGGTCGAACAGCCCGGTGCGCAGTTCCTGGTCTGTGGGCTGGCGGACGGCCTCCAGGGACATGATGCGCCCGCCCAGGTCAAGCCTGTACTCCCAGTTGTACCCGCCGACGGTGCCGCCGGGTCCGTTGTTGACCGGGACGCACTCTTCCGCGGACAGTCCGTCCTTGGAGATGCGCCAGTTGCCGGCACGGTCCTCCGCGTTGCGAACAGGCGCATCAGGCATCTTGGTCGTGAGCTGGTTGACCAGCTGGTCCCAGGTCCCGGCCTTGGCCAGGTAGTCGTCCACACCGGCCTTGGCCATGCCGCCGCCGTCATCGGAGTTGACCTCCGGATTCAGGAAGAGGATCTTGCTCATCTTCGATTTTTCGTCCAGCTGCAGGAACAGTTTCTGGGCGGCAAGGTGGACGCTGGGGTTGATGGCCAGGTCAGCATCGAAGGCAATCCATCCGATGCGGTCCTTGAGGTCGATTTCTCGCCAGTCAATCGGATGCTGGTGGGCGTTGTAGATCCCTGCGATCGAGATGACCAGCACCCTGTCCGCTGCGGGGATGCGGTCCATGAGGGCCCGCAGCTTGGCCCGGGGATCCTCATCGCCGTCGCAGCGCAGTTCATCCCAGCTTGCCCCGTTGGCGTGCAGGTAGGCCGACAAGGCCGAGTCGCCCTTGAGCATCCCCTCGGCGAACATGACCACCGGAGTGGTGTCGATCCAGTCAATGGGCGTGCCGGGGTGCAGGTCCAGCGGGGTGACGGCGCCGGCCACAAATTCGTACTTCATGGGCTTGCCGCTCTTGTCGAGGTCCGGAAATTCCGGCCGGAGCTGGTAAGCCAGCGGCACGAGCTCGCTGTTGCGGCGTTCACTGATTTGGATGCTGGCAACGGAGTACCAGGGCATCTGCATGGCATCCTTGCCGGGTTTGCCCAGGGACTGCTTCCACCGCCGACCCTGACCGGTGGTCAGCTTGACGCCCATGGTCTTGGCTTCATCCGCGAAGTTGGTGTGATCGATGCGCTGGTAGCCGCGGGCGGCAGCCACCAGCGGGGCCACACCGGAATCAGCCAGCTTTTCCGCACCCGATCCGGCGATAAAGGAGTGGTAATCCTCCGGAACCCAGGTGGGCAGGTCAGGGATTCCGGCGTTCACACCGTTCAGGCTAGGGGCCTGGCGGGTCGCCGCCGGCGCAGGGGTGGCCGTGGTCGTGGTGGCAGTGAGGTCTGTTTTCTGGGGATCCATGATGGGCTCTATGCACGTCATGGGTCCACGGGGACCCTATATTGGCCATTCTGAAGCGCGAAGTCCCGGGACGGGGTGGGATGGTGGGCACTCACCCTGCCGCTGGCCGCCACCGTCCCGGGATCGAGCCGCTAGAGGTCGTCGTCGGTGATGCCGAATTCATCCTGGGCGACAATAATGGCGTACTCCTGGATTTTCAGGATGTAGGTGCGGACGGTGGAGATGGAGATGCCCATTTCAGTGGCGATCTCCTTCACCGTGGCGACAATGGGCGGCCCGTCGGTCCGGTACAGCCCGGAGAGCCAGAGCTCGGCCGCCCGGCCCAGCACCGGATTGTGGGAGGTTGTCCGCTTGACGATCAGCTTGACGAAACGCGGCCCCTCGGCGGGGTGCAGAACAAAGTCCGGGTCAATGGGCTCGGAGTAGTCGTGGTCGTCAATGTCGGCGCAGGCACGGTACGCATGGAGGTCATCGACGGTGGCCAGGACTCCCTGCTTGACCGGGTTGACGCGCTGTGCCCTCATCTTGGCGTTGTGGGTCTCCACGACTTGCCGGTCGGTCGGCTCGGCGCCCAGCTCGTGGCGCATCAGGTCGCGGGTCTGGTTGAGCAGGCGGATCCGGCGCAGGGTGGAGGACATTTCAGCCGCCGGCGCCATCTCCTTGTCCAGGAAGTTGCGGACGATCTGCCTTGACCTGACTTTGAGCATCCCGTCCCAGTTTTCGACCAAGTCCAGCTTGTCCTGGTCTGCCAGGTGTTCGGTCAGCATTTTGTAGGCCTCCTCGGCGACCATGGAGGTGAAGTCGTCACCGTGGGTGTTGGCATCGACGCCGAAGTTGCGGCACAGCCCATGCCCAATCATGCGGAACTGGCCCCACCGCTTGCGGAGGAAGTCGTTGATCAGGGCCGGTTGTGCGGAATCGGGAGCTGCAGCAATGGACCTGATGACGTCATGCGTACTCTCAGACATGAGAACTCCTTGCGTGAGGAAAGCCAGGCCAAGGCGGCCGCTGTTTGGGTTCAAAGGCATCAAGCCAAGCTGCGAATCTTCGTCCGCCGGCCCGGGGGTCCAGCAGCCATCCAACTGTGACAAGCCGCCGGTCAATTTCAACATCAAGCACTGACAAAATATGGCCGATAACACTATCGGCCTTGCCCCTGCCCCAGTTAGGTTGGGACATCAGCAACTGGCGCACCGACAGCCTCAGCAGCGCCTTGGATTCCTGGTGCTGGGCTTCCTGGAGCACGTCGTTGAGCGTGACGGTTCCGTCATGAACGAGCAGCATCCATTCGGCCCGGAGGCGTGCCGCATTCTGGCGGGCCTGGTTGAGCTTTTCCAGCCCGTAGGGTTGCAGTGCGCTCATGCCGCCAGGGGCCATTCCCTGCAAACTTCGGGCATGTCGGGGGTTAGGGGCGTGACCCGGGCCATCGCGTCGGGCGTGACGTTCAAAGCCAGTTCGGCGCGTTTGTCCGCCAGCCGGTCCCGAGGATAGACCTTGCGGTAGGCGTCGATGATGGCCGCCATTTCCGATTCCGGGTTTTGGCGTGCGATTTCACGGATTTTCGGGCCGATGTGGGGGTCGCCAATGCGCCGGCGAATCTCCGATTCAGCTTCCCGTTCCAGGTGCTTGCGCATGTACTTGTTGGGGTCCACCCGCAGGAAGCGTTCCGGGTCCATGCACAGCTCCAGCAGGCGGTGGAGCGTGCCGTTGTCCGGATCCTCCCCCTCGGCGACACTTTGGCCGTACATCATCCTGTCGATGACCTGGTCCAGGCTGATTTCGTCCAGCATGGGTTGGATGTCTCCGGTGAACTGGCCGATCTCGTAGGAGACGTAGGAGTGGGCCTTCAGAACGGTGTGCCGAACGAAGGGCTCTATTTCCTGGAGCAGGTGCCACCGGGCCTCCCGCCCGGCCTCCACCAAGGCCTGCAGGGCGGCCCGCACACGCAGCGGGGAGGCCGAGCCGACAAGGATGGGATCGTACATGCCGGGGGTCTCCGCAGGGCGTGCAGTGACGGGCAGGCCGGGGCGCTGGATGATGGTGGCCTGCCCGGCAAGGCTGTGGCCCAAGCCCCGGGAGCGGTAGGGCAGTTGGGTGCTGGAGTCCGAGACCACGCGAACGACAGGGCCGGCCCAGTCGGTGCGGATGGGCATCAACAGCCCGGTGCCGGTGCCGTGCTCACGGTTCTTGCGGCCAACGTTGATTTTTGGGCGCAGCCAGGACCATGCGGGCAGCACGACAATGCCCGCGGCCTCGGGCAGGTCCCCGTGGTCCAGGATGGCGGCAGCATCACGGCCGATGAGGATGGCTTCAAGGTCTGCGCAGCGCTGAACGAGCGGACCGTGGCGGCGCCACTCCTCGGCTTCCGTGTGTTCGACGACTTGGGCTGTCATGGCTAAGCAGCCTTCTTTCCGAACACACGGGAGAAGAAGCCGGGCTTCTGGCCTCGGCCGCGTTGCGGTTCATCGGCCCGGAACGCTTCGTTGCCCGTAATGCGCAGCAACGCCTTGCGCAGCACCGTCTCGATGTCAGGGTTGCTGAGGTTGAAGCGGCCGGCATTCATGTCGCTCTTGATCTCCGGGTCGCGTTCGACGGCGCCGAGGAAAGTCCCGAGACCGGCGAAGTAGTCAGAGGTTTGGACGGCAAAGTCCATCTGGCTGGGCTCGACCATGTTGATCATGGTCATCATCCGGTCCACGGGGACGCCCTCCAGGGCGAACTTCTGCAGCCGGTCGTTGAGGTTGTTCAGGCCGGTGTTGCTCAGGTCGGTGACGCCGATGCCCCACGCGTCGTGGACCAGGGCCGGGACGATGATCCGCCCGACAACGCCCGTGCGGTCCACGTTCTCAATGATCTGCGTGTCCAAAACGACCAGGTCAGCATTGCGGCGGCAGTAGCTGATCATGTCCAGGTACAAATCATTGGTCACAACGCTGGTGTCGTTGATGTCATCCGGCGGTGCCGCGACGAAGGCGAAGTTCACGTGGCCGAGGTTGTCTTCCCGGTTTTGGTTGATCACATCGGGAGTGAGCACGGCCGAGCGCAGCGACCCGATTCCCGCATCGAAAATGGTCGGCAGGTTGGTCCGGTTGAGGCGCATGATGGTGCGCAGGTCGCCCTGCCCCGAGTTGCCGTCGATGAGGATCACACGCAATCCGGCAGCGGCAGCAAATCGGGCCAGCTGAATGGAGGTCGTGGATTTTCCCACGCCTCCCTTGCCGGCATGCACGATGGCCAAGGCGGCCAGCCCGGCCGCCGAGCGGCCGCTACCCGAAAGTCGCGATGCTTCAAAGTTGTCAAAGACGGCTGAAGCGTCCCGCAAGCCGTCCTGGATCGGCCGGACGGGAGCAGGCGCGGTCCAGGCGCTGGCGACTTCCGCTGTCCGATGTTTTTCGGGTTCAGGGGACAGGAAGTCCTCGGCCGCAGGCATCCTCGCGGCGGGACTTGCCGGTGCGGGGAGGGAAGTGGGAACCTCCCAGTCCTCGATGCCGAGTTCGTCCGCTGTCAGGGCTTGGACCGAGCCTGCGGCTGGTGACGCCGGACCGACGTCCCAGTCGTCCTCGACGTCCATGGCGGACGGTGCTGTCTGGGCATCCTCAGCGCGATGTTCAAGTTCGCGTGCGGCTCGCCGGGACAACGGACGCTCCTCAAGGGTGTCCCATGGATCTGCCTCAGCCGTCGGTGGGACGGGCTGGACGTGTGCCCGCTCAGCGACCAGTTCCGTAACAGGCTCCGGTTCCGAGACGGGCTCCCAGGATTGGGGTGCAGCGGACGGGGCCTGGAAGTCATCAAATTCGTCCACCATGCCCAACGTCAATGGGGGGAAGGCCGGGGCTTCGTCGAAGTTGTCATCAAAGAGATCATCGTCAATTTCCGGCAATACGAGTCCGGCAGGAGCCACTGTGCGGCGGGGGTAGGTGGCATCCCCCATCGCACCGTCAAGGGCCTCCATGCCGACGGCGGCGAGCAGGGCGTTGACCGTAAGCGGTTCGAGCAGCTCCCTCACCGTTGGCGATGTGATGATTGGCTTCTCAGGGTTGCGCATGACGGCGGTGATGACCGGCGCCCCCTGCTTCGAGGCAGTCTGGGCGATACGGTCCAGCCAGGCACGCAAGCCCGGCGAAGCCACGTCGGCGGCGATGATGGGGAACGCGCCGACGGTAGACATTTCGTCACGGATGGCCGCTGCTGCGGTTCGAAAGTCGGCTCCGGTCAGCACTGTGACACCGGCTTCGGCCAGCAGGGCGGCCAGCTCCGGCAACTCAATGAGGCCTACGCGGGGCGACTTGGATGGGGTCGTTTTAGCTGTGTTCACGAATACCTCTATGCAGAAACTCTTTCCACGGCCGTTTTATAATTCCAACCGGTATATTTGGTGAAGAATTTGTCCTTCGGGAGCGGCAAACAGCGATCAGATGGAAGGACTTCGATGAGTCAGCCAGAGACAGTATGGGTAACCCGGTGGGTGGTCGCCCTCAGCGAGCCGCTCATCGGCGCTGCTGCCCGTGCCGAAATTGACTCTCGGATGGTCAATCTGGTCACCACGCACCCGCATTGGTTTGCCGCATGGGCCTCCGGCTACCTTTCCAGCCTGGTGTGCTCCCTGGACTCCTCCGACCCCTGGACGCAGCTGTCCATCATTGACGGCAAGGTCGTCCTTCCGGATGGCTCGCCGTTCGGAACCTGGGTGGACGCCACGGACCTGATCCATGCCGACAAGCCAGACCTGCGCTCCGACCTGGGCCTGGCTGCCCTGTTCGACCCTCTCAGTGACGAGTCAGCACGGATGCTGGCCACAGCTTCACGAGGGTGGGACAAGACGTTGGCCTGGTGCGAGTCGGAGATTCTCCTTACGGCCCGATTCACTCCTGAAGCTGGCGTCCGTTTTTTCGAGATCGCCTCGGCCGCCATCCGCTGGGCCATCTTCCGACGACGCATATTCGCCGGCAAGGACGACCCCTACATCCCCGTTTGTGCCACCCAGTGGCTGGACCGCGCGCTGAAGGTCATCAGCGGGGAGCGCTGGGATGAGGCCCGGGCTGCGAGGATGCTGGCGGGATCAAAGGTTCAGGACGGCACCTACGCAAAGTTCACCGGATCCGGAGACTCCAACTTCTAGCCCTCGTCTGCCGCACACATGGCAGGTATGAAGACCGATGATGAAATCAGAGAGTCCGAGCCCGAGTCGATCGGCCAAGCGAAACTGTGCGGCCCCTATGACAACCCGGTGGCGGCTGAGCTGACCCGGGATGACCGGTGGGCTCTGGACAGGATGCAGGACGAAAGCGACGAGCCCGTGTACACGCCGAGGGCTGCCTAGGCGTATTCATTGTGCCCCACCCCATGTTTCACCGGGATGGCCTGATCAAGCACGCAGGCCGGGCAGAGCACGTCCCAGTCAAGGCACCACCCCGATTTCTTGGCCAGACGCAGTGCCGCGACCTGCGGCAGATCGTACGCACGGCTGGCCGCGTTGGGACACCCGTTTCCGTTGACGCCGTCACAAGTGACGGTGGTGATGCAAATCGCTTGAACACACAAAACTAACCCCCCAGGGTGAATGGCCTCGTTAGAGACCTAGCGTGAAATGTTGCGGATGAGGTCGGCGAGATTCCCCCGAATCGCGGGACCGTGGCCGGGAAGAACGACGTTGACATCGAGGCTGGGAAGCAACTCCAGCGAATCGACGGCTTTGTCGAGCTCATGGTGAAACATGGGATGGAGCATTTGGGGTCCGGAGTTCTGGCTGATCATATGCCCGCTGACCAGTGCGTCACCGCTGGCCAGCGCTCGTGCCTCCTGAAAATAGAAGACACAATGCCCAGGCGTATGCCCGGGGGTTTCGACCGCCTGCGGCGCCCCTGGCAACTTCTCCAACACTGCACTGTCGAAGATGGCCGCTGCCGGAATGTCGTTGGTGATGGTTCCACCGGCTCGGGTGGCATGAATCGCCCACCGAATCACCTTTGGACGCCAGAGGTAGGGCAGGGCCTTGCGGACGTCGACCTGGAATTTCTCCTCCCCCAGGAGGGTCTTGTATTCGCCGGCGCTGCAATAGACGGGCGTCCCGTACTGCGTGGAAAAATGTCGGGCGCCGCCGGTATGGTCGGTGTGCCCGTGCGTAATCAGGATCGCCGCGGCGCGCGCGGGATCCAGGCCCAGATAGGCGATTGAGTCCAAAAGGATGGGCAGGTCTGCAGGGTATCCCGAATCCACAAGTGTGAAGTCTTGCCCGTCACGGGCGATGACCCAGTTGGAGGCCGGGCCCTCAACCAAGTAAAGGCCGGGCGCGTGCTCCACGGGAGTGAATGAACGACGATGCATGGGGACAGCTGTCTCCTGGACGAATAGCTAGTGAGCTGACGAAAAGAAACCAGCCTATGCGGCATCCGCCGGGAGGGCTTGAGTAGTTCAATCAAACGAAAGGCTACGTAGCATCCGCCCGTAGCCCCCAAAACCGATTATGTCACACCGGAAGTGTCAAAGACGAATTTCTTGGCCATGTCCAATTTTCGTGTCGGACTGACGTTGCCACACATGAAAGACAAAGGCCCCTGCGTGTAAGTTTAATTTGTCAAAAGGAGATGCAGGCATGGTACCGGCCATCAATACACAGGATCAGTGGATACTCGTTGATACCCTCAATGACGCGCAACTTGGCTTGCTAAGCATTGGTGACACCAATTTTTACGGCGGCAGCCTGCGGAAGAATCTCGACTCGCGTGGCCGCGAACTGCTGATCGACCGGATTCGGCGCATCGTTGGCACCGGGCAACACATCACGGAGCATGACGAGTACGGCGGCGAACGCTGGCAAGTCATCGTCGAGCCGATCGTCTCGCCCGTCAATCAAGTGGTAATCGGTGTCTTGGCCGCTTATCACCAGGAAGGTGAAGCGCTCCCTCCCCGCCCGGTGGTCGGCTCCATCGAATGGGAAATCCACGAGGACGGCCGGCGCATTGAAACGGTGTGGAGCAACGAGATGTTCACCCTCTATGAAGTACCGCGCAGTGGCGCCGGCAGTGCAACCGGAGACATGAGCGGATGGATCAGCCAGTTTATCGCCCCGGAGGACCGGGCCCGGATGAAGGTTGTCATCGATGGCGGCATCGCCGCCCCCGATGGCCAGCGCCACCTCATCTCGTATCGCATCCTCACCAGGGACGGAGAGGACAACCCCGGCTCCAAGCAGCTGGAGGCCTCCGGGCGGGTGTTCATCGACGAGAACCGGCCCGTCAAGTGGCTGCGCAGCATCACCCGCGAGGTGAGCGGCTTGTCCCCGAGAGCACCCCAGGAGCTGGACATGAACAGCGCAGCCCTGGTCCGTGCGGCCTTCGAATTGTCCGCGGACCGTGCACTCATTGCCATCGACCTTTCCTGCTGGCAAATTTTCATGACCTCGCCCAACTGGTCCTCATTCAGCCTCCGCTCCCCCCGCTACGGCTACCTGCCCCACACCATCCATCCGGACGACTACCAGAGATTCCGCACCCTTTGCCAGGCTGCCGACGTTTTCAATGCCCCGGCGGCCGTCAGGTTCCTGCAAACAGATGGCAGCTACCGGCTCTACGAAGTGGCAGCCAGCAACGGACACTTCCGGTCGGCCAACGAGCGCTACATTGTCGCAAGCCTGCTCCCGGTCTTGAACGGCTAGGGATTCCGGCTTGGCACGTTCTGCCCTCCGGGCCGGGTGCCGCACACATAGGAGACATGAGCCCCCAGCTGCAGTCCCTGCCACTGAAGTCAATGGATCCGTCCGCGCTGACTATTGCCATCCTGGACGAGTGCGCTGGAATGGGCGGTGCCGGCCACCGGCAGGTGTACCGGGCCATCTCGGACGCATCTTTCCTGCATCGGCACCAAACCCGTGCGAATCGTGGGAACCTGCCGCGTACCAGCTACATTGAGCATCCGCTGCGCAATGCGTTGCGCCTGCTCCGGTGGGGCGCCACGGATCCGAACCTGGTGGCTGCCGCAGTGCTGCATGACGTGATTGAAGACTGCGACGTTGACATCATCCGCCACTTTCTGGACCTTGACCCCACCGATATGCCGCGCACCGAACGCCGGAGCAGGGCAGTGGAATGGATGCAGTCCACCCACGGTGCTGTTGTAGCGGACCTGGTTCTGGCTGTCACCAATCCGTTGGCCGAGCCGGGGCTTTCCCGGGCCTACAGGAACATCGTTTACGCAAGCCACGTTGTGGCGAAGATCAACGGCTCGGCCGCGGTCTTCCTCATCAAACTGGCGGACTTTGTCGACAACGCCTGCAGCCTCCACCACAACGCTGCCGACGACCGCACCGGCATGGTCGAGCGGCTGGCGACCAAGTACCTCCCCCTCGTCCCCCACTTTCTGGACGCGCTGGACGGCCACAGCCATTGCCTCCTCGAACTTCTCTCGGCGGGCTCTCCCGAAGCCATTCGCGATCAGCTGGAGGGTGCCGGCCGGCGCCTGGAGCTCCTGGCCGCCTAAACCATCTCCGCCAGGGGGCGTCCTGGCGACAAGGACTGGCACGTCCGCACACATGGCGGGCATGGGAACACGAATCAGAAAAGCCATCGGCTACGCACTGACAGACCTTGAAGAGAACGACCCTCGCATCAATTGGGCCAGCCCGTTGCTGGACTTTGAGCTGTTCGACGGCACCAGCCCTGACGGGGAGCCTATGACCTTCGACGGCCTGGCAGACTACATCGCCCGCAACAACCCAGGCAGCCCAATCCCTGGACTACTCCGCGTCGAAGCCAAGATCAGGCCCTACACCCCGCTCAACGATTGCGTCATCCATGACACCGAAGGCGGCGACCCGGCCGTGCTGGTCGTCGTACCTCCCAGCTACCTGGGCTCCTGGACCCACAGCGATGACGACATCGACTACATCGAGGCCCACTTCGGCGAGGGACCGGACACAGACCCGGTCGTCACTCCTGTTCCCGGAGGCTTCTATCCCTTCAACGGGGTATTCATGGACCGGCAGACAGGCCTTGACCTGATCGCCGGTCGGACCATGGGGTTCCGCCACGGAATCCGCGACGGCGTATCCCCGGAAGAGCTGGACGGGTTGGCACGAAACATCCGCCTCGACGGGGACCCTGTGGACACTCCAGGCCCGTTCACCAACGCTGCCGAGGCCGTAGACCGCATCACCCCCAGGCTGCCTGAGGAAGTGAAACACCTGGCCTCGTTTGGTGCGCTGTTCACCGACCCGCTGGGTTGGTCCGGACTACGCCCTGTCCACTACAAATGGTGGTCATGAAAGGGACCCGGTCCGCACACATGACATCCATGAGACCCCCTATGAACTTCTTCGAGGTAGCCCTTGAAGTCCGCGAGGACTGGCACCGCGTCGCCCACCGGACCGCCCGCGTTCCTGTTTTCGAAGCCGACAGCATCCCTGTTGGCCTTCGAGTCCCCAATACCGACGGTGTCTATAACACCGAACCGTCCGACTATCTTGACCTGCTTTTCCACAACGACACGCTGTATGCCCCCAAGCGGCACTACGTCAAGAGCCGCAACGTCTACGTGGATGTCATGGCGGGCAAGCGACATTTCAGAAACACCCGCAGCGTGGACAGCGATGGATGGGATATGACCGCCGAGGAGGAAGCGGACGAGTATGTTGATGCCATCAACCGTCACATCATCGTCGACGGTCTCGTGCTCACACCCGTTGCCGAACCAATTTTCCGAGTCCATCTCATCAAGACCAACGGGTGGTGCCCGCATTCCCTCATCAAGGTTGTTGAAGCAACCTTCAGCACTATGGATGGTTGCTGGTACTCCATGGCTGAATTGGCTCGCGCCAGATCCAAAGCGCATGCCCTGGCCAACCGCACCGGCTGCGCCGAGTGCTCGGCAACGATCGTCGGCATTCTCGAACCGCAAATTCTAATCCCTGAGTCAATCCAGGCACTGCCGTTCACAGCCCGCCAAGCTCAAATGCGCCATGAGGTGACAATCCGGACACGATCCATGATTGAGTCCTTAGGTAAAACGCTGACCCGAGATTCGCTCGATACTGCACAAAGCCGGGTCGAGCATATTGCAAGCCGCATGCGTGACTATGATCTGGAATCGGTGGGGGTAAACCTGATTGCCCGGCATCCAGACAGTGAAGACATCGAGTGGGATGATTCCTGGGTTCCGCCCGTGGCAAAGCCCTCCCGCCGCACACTGACAGTTGTACGCTAGTCCCCTGAAACTCATGAAAGTGAGGACTCCTTGAGCCCTGCACCTGTCGTCCGCCAGCATCGCGGCATTCCTGTCGGCGGCCAGTTCGCCGAACGCAACCACCCCGAAACCGGCCTTTCACTTCCCACCGGGCTGCTTGGCGCCGACGCCTATGCGGACGCCGTTGAACGAGCCCTCTCGGCCGCCAAAGCCTACGAACAGACCGATGTGGAGGAGATGTCGGACCCCGAGTTTGATCGACTCCTGGCTTCCATCCGTGCCTATGAAGCAGCCAACGACATGGAGCCCGAACACGGCCTCTACGACGTCGGACACGGTGGGGCCACCGGCGGCGACGTCGAGCACGCCACGCGCATGCTCTCCCTGGACAAGCCCGGCGAGGATGGGGTCATCGACTTCGCCAAAGCCCACCCGGACGCCATCATTGAACCGAAGATCGACGGGCTGGCCCTGAGCATCCGCTACGAAAACGGCATCTTGATGACCGGAGCGCGCCGCGGCGACGGATACTCGGGCGAGGACGTCACCGCCCGGCTTTACGGAGTCGAGGGCCTCCCGGACACCATCGATTCGGGCACCTTCGAGGTCCGCGGCGAGCTGTACCTCAGCGACGAGAACATGGTGAAAGCCAATGAGGTCCGCGCCGCCGCCGGCAAGCCGCCGTTCAAGAATGCCCGCAACGGGATCGCCGGCATGATCAACAAGGAAGACGGCAGTTACGACGGGCTGTACAGTTTTGCCGCCTACTCCACCACCCTGGACGAACGAGCCGACCACACCGAAAACATGGCCGCGCTGGAAGGTCTGGGTTTCACCACGGCCCGGTCCCTACTCCCGCAATCGGTGCTGGACGCCCCTGACCCGATGGCCGCCATTGCCGCCCTGGGCGCCGAACGCAAGGGCCTGGGTTTCCTCATGGACGGGGCCGTGCTGAAGGTAAACACGGCCGCCGAGCGCGACGCCTTGGGTGAGCGGACCAGTTCCCCGCGCTGGGCGACGGCGTTCAAGTACCCGCCGGTCGAGGAACCAACCGTGATCGAGGACATCGAATACGAGATCGGCAAGACGGGACGCCTGTCCCTCCGCGCGCGACTCGCACCGGTCGATGTCGACGGCTCCACCGTAACGTATGCTTCCCTGCACAACGTCGGCGACCTGATGCGCAAGGATTTGCGCATCGGAGACACCGTCCAGGCCTACAAGGCAAACGACATCATCCCCCAAGTCCACCTCCCACGCACCGACCTGCGCTCCGCAGCATCAAAGCCATGGCAGCCGCCGGCCACCTGCCCCAAGTGCAACGGCGAATTCGACAAGTCCACCGAGCTGTGGCGCTGCACGAACCCGGACTGCTCCGTCTCCGGGCGGATCCAGTACGCCGCCTCCCGCGATGCAGGGTTCGACATCGAAGGCCTGGGCGGCTCCATCGGCGATGCCCTCATCGAAGCCGACCTGGTCAAGGACGTCTCCGACCTGTTTTACCTGAAGCAGGAAGACCTGGCGAACCTGCCTCTGGGCATGACCGAGAAGGGCACCGAACGCCGGGTGGGCGAGAAGACGGCGGCGAAGATCATGGCCGAGATCGAAAAGGCCAAGTCCCAGCCCTTGAACCGAGTCATCACCTCCCTGTCCATGCGCTACACCGGACGGACCTTCGGCCGGCGCCTGGCCGCCGCCTTCCCGACCATGGAAGCCTTGCGATCGGCGACGGTCGACCAGCTCGCCAACGTCGAAGGCATCGGCCAGACCAAGGCCGAAGGCATCCACGCAGGGCTGAAGGCCAACGCTGCAGTGCTGGATCGGATGGCGGCCGCCGGCGTCAACATGGGCACTCCACCGAGGGAGCGCCCGGCAGGGGTCCGTCCACCGAAGCTGGTCGCGCCCGACGGCGCCCCGATGAATGTAGTTATCACCGGCAGCCTGAAAGGCTCAGCCCTCGGATCACTCTCTCGGACCGGGGCCCAGGAGCTGATCGAAGCGAACGGCGGCAAGGCCAGCGGGTCGGTCTCCAAGAACACCTCCTTGCTGGTGTGCGGCGAAGAAGGCTCGTCAAAGTGGAACAAGGCCAAGGAACTGGGCATCAAGGTCGTCACCCCTGACGAGTTCGCCCGAATGTTAGAGGATGGCGAGGCGTAGCCTGCCGCTCAACACAAGGGCCCCTCCGGAAAGGCAGGGGCCCTTGTGCGTCCAGGCTTGGAAACAGCGTCGGCTCCACCCTTTTCACCGAGTCTCGGACTCAGGACTACTGCTCACCCTCGCGTTCGATGATCCCGCGAAGGGTGGATTCCGTGAACGTCGTGGTTGAGTCGGTGAGGTACTGGGAGTAGCTGGTGTTGAAGTAGCGCCTGGCCTGCTCGTAATAGGGGACCTGCAGCCGGTAGAGAAGCTCCATGGCCGGCTTGAGGTCCACTCCCGGTACGAAATTCATGGGCGCGGTCGTCGGCCCGTTCCATAGGTAGCCTGCCCACCATTGCAACCCGTTCACTCCCAGCATCGTGTTCAGATCGTGGGATTTCGGCAGCCGCTGCATGTTGTCACACGCGCCTTTGTGGAGGATGTAGAACTTCTCGGGGAAGTCATTTTGCACCACGCCGACGTTATCGGACACGACGGTCGGGTCGTTCCAGCTGACCGTGCCCGCGTGCGGCTCAGTGATCTGGCCTTTGCAGTTGTCGCAGTACCAGATAGTCAGCGGCGGATCGATGCGAGTGTTCGCCATGGGGGTCCTGTCTGTGGGCTTGAGTTGATCGAACCAATAGCCTAGACGATGTCCCCAGTTGAGCCGCATCGATGAGCGCGGAACTTCGCAACGGCATGTTCCATATACGGGACACGAGGTGATAATGTTGCGTATATGGAACACATTTTTCTGGATGGGTGGATTAAGCGGTCTGGGCTGAGCAAGTCCTACGTCGCTTCCGCCTCCGGCGTGTCCAGGTCGACCATCCACCGCATTCAGCACGGGGAGACCGATCCGACACTGGGCACCTTGCGGGAGCTGGCCATCGCCTGTGGGTTGGACCTGGACCTTCAGGTGCGCCCCCTCAGTGATCCCTTCGCGGCCCAGGCGGCGCGGATGCTCCTGGAGCAGGGCTTTGAACCCGACAGCCTGGCCGAAGCCAACCAGTGGGTGAACCGACTCCACCGGCTGGGACTGCAGGACCCGGTTGCCGTCATCGACTACGCCGGACGGGCCTCTGGGCTCCTGGCATTGGGCGCGCCGAGCGTCTACTTGCGGGGCGACATCGATACGCTGCGCCTGGCCTCTGCCGGCGACGCGACGGGAGCGAGGTGGGCGCTGTCCGGTCAGCCGCATCTGGAGCTTGGCGCAGGCCGCGCGGTCGCCGGCGTGAAAGTCCTGTGGGCCGAGGAACCCCGGTTGGCCGCCTCCCTTCTGGCCGACACGCTGAAGGAGGCCCGGTCCCCACACACCGCCACAGTAGTCGTGGCCGCCGCCCTGCCCGCGGTCTTCCACGCCTCGTTCAAGAGCGGTGGGCTCAATTACGTGGCGCCCATTCAGGCGCTCATCGACGGGTTCTCGCTCGGCGGCCAACTCGCCGGGGTGGCCGCGACAATCGCAAAGGAGTGGTGAGCATGGCGGAGCAACACAAGTGGGCTCGCGGATCCAACCAGTACGTCAAAAAGCAGGCACCCGTCGCCGCGGAACCTTCCGTCCGACTGACGCCGCCGCGCGACCTGGCCCGGCTGGAGCTCTGCGGTTTCACCTGGGATTCGGCATCCATCGATTTTTCGCGCATACGCCAGGTAGGGGCCGACAAGGCCCGGGCACGGTTCCGCGCCTCCATGCCGGACCTGATCTGGAATGCCGCGGCACTGGAAGGCAACAACTTCACCCTCCCCGAGGTCAGGACACTGCTGGACGGAGTCACAGTGGGCGGGAAATCGCTTGAGGATGCCGAACAAATCTTGGCCCTCAGCGAGGGCTACTCGATGGCCGATGAGCTGGTGCGTGATGGACAGTTTGCCCTGGCCAAGGCGACGTCGGATCGGCTCCACGGGCTGGTGGCCCGCCACGAGGCCATTGAAAGCGGACATTTTCGGGGTGAAGGCGCAGTAGCGGGTGGCGGGCACGTCCGCCTGTCCCACGGCGGCCTCTATTCGCCGTCGGAACCCGGCGCAGGCGGGGTGAATCTTATTGAGGAAATGGATGCGCTCCTGGAGTATTTGGGGACAGTGGAGGATCCTCGTGAGCGCGCGCTGGCATACTTTGCCGGGGCCACCCGCCGGCAGTTCTATTTCGACGGCAACAAAAGGTCGGCCAGGCTCATGATGACCGGTGAGCTGCTCAGCCACGGCTACGACGCAGTCGATGTCCCTTTTGCCCGAAAGCTGGAGTTCAACATCGCCCTCGACACCCTCTTCGACACGGCCGACGGAACTCCGCTGATGGCTTTCCTGGCCAGCTGCGCCAAGGAATAGCCCGTCAGGCTGCGTCGTAGACGTCCCAATACTGGGTTGTCAGCCAGCCGTTTTTCGTGGCCAGGGACAGGGAGCGTTGACGTCGCTGCCGGTCCAGGGCCGTTTCCTCAGGCGGTGTGCCGGCACGCAGCGCATGGTAGGCGGCATCGATCCGGGCCCGAACTGTCTCGGTCAGCCCGTTCCCGTGCAGGACCCGGTTGATAGTGGAGTGCGCGGTCCCGGCCTGCAAAGCAATGAAGGGTGTGGCCCAGCCGCGGGCGTAGAGCTCCTGCAGTTGCAGCTGAGCTGCCGGGGCGTGAATTTGAAGCATGGCAGGGACCGGGGCGGCCAGCATTTCCTTGTAGCCGATGGCCTGCAGTGCCAGCAGATTCTTCTTCAGGGCTTTCTTTGCGGCACGGTTTTCCTTGCTGTCGGCCAGCACGGTCAGCGAGATGCCGGTGATCCGGTGAATGTCGCTGCGGCTCATCCCGGCCCCTACCAGCACTGCTATGCGAGCCCGAAAATCAGCGGCGGGCACCCACTCGGTTTTCGCATCCTTCCGCCGGGCTGCTTTGAGATAGACGGACGCTGCAGCACGGCACGGCAGGCACCGGCAGCTGTCCCGAACGTACGCTTCCCGGGTGCCGTGGGTGTGGTTGGCTCGCGGGCACCGGCAGTTCCGGATGCGGTCTTTAGGTTGGGGCATGGATCCCATGTGTGCGGCGGGCCCCGGGATTACAGGTGAGGGAGCGCCCGCGCCTTGACGGCAAAGAACGAGTCAGGCCGCCACTCCCAGTCGGGATGCCCCGGCGCCTGCGCGGCGAGGATGGACTCGATGGCGCCGGCAGGGTCTGCATGGTAGATGTTCGAACTCCAGGCAGCGTTGGCTTCCACCACAGCCCAGGAGCCGTCACCGAGCTGGCCCACGTCCAGGGTGTAGCCAAGCGGCTGGTTTCCTCCCATGGCATCCACGACCCGCTGGGCGAACCGGGTCGCCTCATCGGTGTTCGGGGCCGTCCCGGCGTCCGTAAACGCATCCCAAGTGAGGGTGACAGGCGCACCGCTGGCCCCCGGGACGGTTGAGAGGTAGAAGCTGGCGGCGGTAACTTTGCCATCGGTGATGAAGGTGCGGAATTCGCGTCGGAACGCCAGAGGCTCGGACACCACGACGGACAGGCTTTCGATGCCCGTTCCAAGGACGGCCGCGGCGGCCTCCGCGAACTGGCCGGATGAGGTGTGGATGGCTGCCGGGATTCCGGTGTGCTTATGTTCGGCCAGCTTGACGAACATGGGACGGACGAACGCGGGCATGTCGGACAATCTTCCAGCCCAGACCCGGCGCCCGAGAAATTCCGGAGGTACCATGCCAATCCACCCCGGACCCGGCGCCAGGAACGGGTGACGGACCCCGGATTGGAGCAGCCGAAGGGCATAGGCCCCGGGACACCAAATGGCTCGTGAGCCGTCCAGAACCGGCGCGTCCAAGCCCAATGTCCCGGTTACATCTATGGTTCCGGCGGAAGCCAGATCTTCAGGAAGCCACCGGACTGAGGTGACAACAGCCAGAGAGGTATAGGAGCCCCTCACGATTGTCGTTCCGGGCCGGTAGCAGCCCGTTCCCGACAGGCCCGCATCAGCGCAATCGTCGAATGGGTGAGGGTGAACCCGAAGAATGCCGCAGTGAGGGCCACGGTGGCGATATCGGATGGGGTCACGTTGTGCTCCTCGGTCTGGAAATTTCTGGCCTTCTGTCCGGAAACATGCGTAGAAAGCCTAGAAACCGACAGCTTCCTGACCCAGGTCATAGGCCGGCGACAAGCTGATGGCCAGCTGGTTCAGTTCCAGCGGGTGGGTGGCTGCGATGAAGTCAGTGACAGCTGCGGCGGCCGACACTGCAGTGAAGTCGATCCGAATGCCAGTTGTCCTCTTTTTGGTGCTCAGGTCGAATTCGGTCGTGAGCTTCCGGGCGGGGACGTGCTCCTGGTGGAATCGGTTCTGGAGTCGCTGGGCGAAGTCCTCGCCCTTGCCAACCAAGGCGGCGTCCGGGTCTTCGAGCATTGAGCCCATGATGGCCTCGATGAGTGTTGCCCCGCCGTCTTCGTGGAGGAAGTCCAGTGCGGCCAGCAGTTCGGCGTATGTCCCGTTCACGGAAACCACGGCGGCACTGGAAGCACCCGCCGCGCCGCGCGGTTTCAATTCGACGGAAGCCGTCGCGCCATTGTTCGGCTGGGTCATCAAGTATTTGTGGTCAATGGTCTTCATGGGGACTATGTGTGCGGCAGGACCATGATCAGCGGTCGGCGGCCGCTTTCGCAGCTAGGATGGGGCCATGATCTTGGTGGGAACAGTGGCGAACGCTGAAGATGAGACGAGCAGGATCCAGGCCAGCGGGGACAATTACGATCTGGCCCTCGAACAGCTGCGGTTGCAGGTGCCGGATGGCACAAAGCTGATCTCAATCAGGGTGGAGCGGTAGGAGGAGCCCGGATGACGGTCCACGCTCGAAGCGACGACACCGTCACGGCCGCCGCCTACGCAAGGTTCGCCAATCTCGACAAGGACCTGCTGCTGTGGCTGATCGAGACCGGGTACATTCCCCATGACGGCAAGGCCGGTGGCAGCCACCTGTTGTCCCGTTCCCGCACCATCACCGACCACCAGCTGGTGATGACGGCCCGGTTCGCCTATGAGGAGGCGGTCGAGAGCTTCGCGGCCATTGCCATGAAAATGCAGGGCATCCTCGCCCACGTCATCGATGAGTCGGCCGAGATTCTCGACCATGGGCTGGCTGTCGTCGGCGAGCCGGGCACCCATATGCAGTCCATGGAGCGAACATCCCACGGAAAATGGCCATTCGACCAGCTCCGGGGCGACCTGAGCATCGCGTGGATGAGCCTGTCCGTCCTGCAGGGCATCTGGCACGCCATGATGAGCTGGAACGTGTCTTCGGCGGCCGCCGTGAGCACCCCGTCCGGTAACGGTGGTGCCCGCCGCGGCACACTCGAGGCAGCGAACCGGATTCGCACTGACGTGCGCGTCGCCGGCACCGGATCGCAACGGCACGTCATCGTCTCCGTGACTACAACGTTCCTGGCCGCCACCTCCACCATTGAATCCTGGGCGGCCCGCATGGAAGTGTACGCCGACGGGACCGGGCTGGAATTTGAGACCGATGATCCGGTATGTCTGGACATCCAGCCGTCAGCGTCCCTGGCCGACCTCACCCGCGCCCATGCCCAGGCCATGGAGCTGCTGCGAAAGCGTCGCAACTACGACTATGAGGTCGCGGACCTGTTTAGCAGGGAACTGCTCGGACAGTAGGAGCCACCTGCGACGACCGCAGTCCGTTCGGGATGTACGGGGTGACCAGAAGCTTCATGCCGGCCTCCTCCGGTGTCCGGTCGGCCTTGAGTCCGTTGCAGGAGTGGCAGCAGCCCACCAGGTTCAGCCACGTCGAACGGCCGCCCCGTGAACGGGGAACGATGTGGTCCACGGTTTCAGCCGGCCCTGGGCAGTAGGCGCACCGTCCATCTCGGGCCCTGACGGCAGCCTTGCTGAAAGGCACCTTTCGGATCCAGCGCATTTGCACGTAGCGGAGGAGGCGAAGCACCAGGGGTCGTGGGAAAGGCCCGAAGTATTCGTTGACTGCAGCTTCCTCGACGACGGCAACGCCACGGACCAGCATCTTGACGGCATGCTGAAGCGACACGCGGTGCATGGGTTCGTACCCGGCGTTGATGACCAGGACTGCTCCTGCCGTCATGGCTGTTCCTTCCTTGTATCGTGATCGTTTCGTCACCAAATTTCGGGCCGGTGAACGATGAGTGGACGGTAAGGGAATCCCAGTGGACAAGGAGGGTGGTCTGGATGGTGATGATCTTTGGAGGCGCTGGCCGGGGTCGAACCGGCGATGCCCGGAGGCACAGTTTTGCAGACTGCCGGCTTGCCATTCGTCCACAGCGCCAAGGGTCTTGCGTGGAGGTGGCGGGAGTCGAACCCGCGTCCAGCATCCGGTTTCATAGTCTTCTACGGGCGTAGTCCGTCAGGGGCTTATCGACCCTGCCGGGCGCGGCGGACGGCGCCCTGGTGAGGTCTAGCTGCTGGTACGGCCGGGCGCCCGCAGCGCTGCTCCCGGTCGAGTCTCCTTTGCTGATGCCTGCCGCACGGCCGAGAACCGTTTGCCTGTTGTACGGCGAGACAGACCCCGCTTGGGTCCTCGATCCGCTAAGCGGCGAGGTCGAAGTCGTTGCGAGTTGCGTTGGCATCTCTAGGTTGCCGGACTGATTAGCCAGATGGCCGGCGTTTCTGGGCCCGCTTCCCTGCGAAAGCGTCGGATGATGTCGAAACCATGACACCCCCGTAGGTTCACCGTGGTGAACCAGAGCGGGATACCGGACTTGAACCGGTGCTTCCTCTTTGGAAGAGAGGTGCTCTGCCAACTGAGCTAATCCCGCGGGTGGCTGTCCGCCGTTTGAGTCGGACGGCCTGGTCTTGCTGATGGCGGTTCTTGGTCCGCCGGGTTGGTGACTACAGCCGGAAGGACAGGCCCTTTCCGAGCCGGATGGTGATCCTGCCGCGGCTGTTGAACGTTACCGGTCCCAGCTTGCGAGAGATCGACGCTCCGCTTTTGGAGACGTTCAGCCGGGTGTTCTTACCCAGGCTCTTGGTTTTGCGGAAAATCAATCCCACGGCATTCTCCCTTTCGGTTCTGGCACCGGTACTCCCGGCACAATAGCCATGTGTGCGGCACAGCAACATTTGTTGCCCTGCACCGTGCCCGCCCCGGGACTCGAACCCGGAACTGACAGCTTTTGAAGCCGTCGCCTCTGCCATTGGGCCAGGCGGGCGGGGTGACCGACGGGGCTCGAACCCGCGAACCTCCTGGGCCACATCAAGGCGCTCCACCAACTGAGCTACGGTCACAACTGGGGCGCAGTGCGCCAGAGCCTGATGCTGGAATCGAACCAGCGACCTCCGTTGTACGAAAACGGCGCTCCACCAACTGAGCCAATCAGGCATGCGCTCCCCCACCAGGAATTGAACCTGGAACCTTCGTTGCGATTCCAGCAGATCGTGGAGCCGGGATCTAAGCTGCTACCTGCGCAACGTTCTGTCTGTACCCAATCCGTTTTCCCCTATACGCGCGCTTGGCCCGGCGGCAATTCTCACATCGACATCCCTCGTCATATCGAATCGGGGTCCCACACGCATACAAGGACTCCCGTGATTTGCGCTCATTGTCTCTAGAGTTTCGAAGGTGTTCACGCGACCACGGCGCCGGCAAGAAAAACCGTCGCAGCAGCCATTGACAACAGCCGATTTCGGCGAAAGGAGACCAATTTGTTCATTTGTTATTTCCCTTCACGGGGAACCCGTGTTCGCCTCAATGCCATGAAGTTTACCCATACGATGGTGTTTCACCGCAAGAAAAATGACCAGAATTGCTATAGGGTCGGTGACTAAATTTGGCTCACACATTGTTATGCCCGTCGGCGTGATCGCGGTATCGATTGGCTTAATTTATAGTGTGTGAGTATTCTTTCGGTGTCCTCCCGGACCCCCGTCTGGGAGGACACACGCAGAGCCGCCCCACCTCTCCGCTGGTGGGGCGGCTTCTTGCCTTTCGTCTAAATCGCCCGCGGCATTCTTTGGTCAACAACATGGCAATGCCACGACCCGCGAGCTGGTATATTACGGCGAATTTGAATTGTTACTCTGAATATCTCTTGTACTATTCGGCCGGTTCCGCGGTGAGAGTATAGTCATCTTGGTGGTGGTTCCGTGGACGGATTCCTCCACCACCAAATCCTGCACGGCCGGCCTACCCCATTGGTGCGCCGTGCACGGGGCGCCCGACCTCCTTTAACATTTCCGGGCGCCGTGCCCCCACCCACTCCGACGGGTAGGGGCACAACCATTTCTCAGCCTGGGTGGCGGCCCCGCTGGAGGTGGTCGACGGGGCCGCCGTGTCGAGGATCCTTCGGTGGGGCCAGTACCGGTGAGCAAAGCTCCAGGCCCAAACCCTCAACATTCCCGACCATACGCCCGGGTGGCAACCTTGGACAATGGGTGCCGCACAGAGACACCCACGGCCGTTAACGGCAGAAGCCACCCCACCCGTTGCGGGTGGGGCGGCTCCTGCTATTCCTCGGTCGAGTGCTTCGGACTCACGACGAGGTGCCAGTCGTCAACGACTTCACCAGCGATGGTGTGGACGTTGGCGTAGGTGGGTGCCAGTGCGGATCCGAGCAGGATGCGGGTCAGCCAGGGCGGCAGCTTCCCTTCGAGCCAGCGCCAGAGCGCGTACCAGGCCGTCGCGAGGACGACGGCGATGATGGGCACTGCCGCATCCCCATAAGCCAGCAGGTCAGCACGCAACGGCTCCAGGACCGGGACCAGGGCAAGCGCCCAGCCAATGAACGTACCCCACAGGTAGGGGACGATGGTGCGCAGAATCGATGTCAGCATTACAGGCTCCTTGAAATGATGTCGATGACGGCAGCCGTCCCGGCCCCGATCGCATAGCAAGTGGCGGGGAGCGCCGCCACAGCGGTGGCTGCGGCCAGGGCGAGGACGGCCGTGATGACGTGCATGGGCTTGGCTCTCATCGGATCCGGAGCACCTGGTCAGCCTGGATGTAATCCGGATTCGCCAGCTGGTTCAGTGCGGCGAGGGCCTGCCACGTCGTGCCGAACTTCGCCGCGATGGTGGAGAGCGTGTCCCCGGACTTCACCACATATGTGCCAGCCAGCTTGCATACTCTCCTGGTCCTGCTCGCGGAGCCCGGGAGGGTCGAACTCCCACGCGGTTTCCCGCAGATGCATTTCGGGTGCATTGCCGCCGCCTACTTTCGGCTGGGGACTCCAGGTGTTACGTGCCCGGCCCGGGACTCGAACCCGGACTCCTGCGGAACTGGATCCTAAGTCCAGCGTGTCTGCCTATTTCACCAGCCGGGCGCTGCCGGCCGTGCGGGCCGGGTCGTTGCACGGGCGGGATTTGAACCCGCGACCTTCTGGGTATGAACCAGACGGGCTGCCGAACTGCCCTACCGTGCACGTGGGTGAGGAGGGGCTCGAACCCCCGGAGCTCAGAGAGCACCTGATTTACAGTCAGGACCGCTACCATCTACGGTTTACTCACCCGTTGGCACCCCGTGGCTGGCGGGGTGCTTTCCTTGTCCACTATGGAATTCTCAAGTTTCAACCGCTGCACCTGGCGGTGGCAGGTGTTGCGCGGGGCGGACAGGGGTCGAACCTGCAACCTTCGGTTTTGGAGACCGACGCTCTTCCGATTGAGCTACCTCCCCAGTGCCCTTGCGGGCGGAGGCGGTTGGCCCGAATTTGGGCAAAAGAAAACCGCCTCGGGGCTGGACTTACCCGAAGCGGCTGAGACGGCTGCAATGCAGCCAGGTCTAAGTTACTTCGGTGCCTCGATAGCCATGCCACGACATGGACCCACAGCTATTGAGCTGTGCCGACTTGCGGGAGACCAAGGCGTGCCCGGGCAGGACAATGTTGCGGCCGTTGTTGGCTGAAATGTTGGGCGTGCGTGCTGACATCGGTCTGTCCTTTCCGGTTGGCGTCTTGCTGGTGAAATCGACATTACGTGAGAGAAATCGAAACTGTACAGCGAGGACTGCGGGCGAAAAACCGATCGTCCGCACACATGGTGCCCATGGAAACTATCGCACGGCCCGAGGCCGAAGAACGTCAGCTCGCTACCATCGAAACCGTCGACGCCCTGTCCCCAATTGAGGACGCCGACGCCATTGAGGTCGCCCACATCAAGGGCTGGGAACTGGTCGTGAAGAAGGGCGAGGTTGCCGTCGGCGACCAGGTCCTCTACCTCGAAATCGACTCCTTCCTCCCCCTGGACGACCCCCGGTTCGCGTTCCTTGCCGCCCGCGCTGAGAAGACCCACAACGGCGTCCGCGGACATGTGCTCAAGACCGCAC
Organism: Arthrobacter sp. A2-55; assembly: GCF_025548615.1. Classification (NCBI taxonomy): domain Bacteria; kingdom Bacillati; phylum Actinomycetota; class Actinomycetes; order Micrococcales; family Micrococcaceae; genus Arthrobacter; species Arthrobacter sp. A2-55. The sequence continues at coordinate 26,250 of NZ_JAJLOZ010000046.1, forward strand.
GGATGCGCGGTGTCTATTCCCAAGGCCTGGCATTGCCGCTGGCCCTGTTCCCGGAACTTGAGGTCTTGCCGGCAGGCACGGACCTGGCCGCTGCCCTGGGCATCATCAAGTACGAAGCCCCGATCCCAGCAGAGATGTCCGAGCGGGCCGTTGGTGACTTCCCGACCCAATTTGCGCCCCGTACCGCCGCCACCCGCGCCCAGAACCTGAACAAGTCCCTGCCGCGACTGCGGGAGAAGTACGAATGGGAGGCTACCGAGAAGCTGGACGGGTCCAGCACCACCTTCATCAACGACGGAGGCACGCTGCGCGTCGCCGGCCGGCGATGGGAACTGGCACCCCCGGCCACCATTGACGACGCCACAGCCCCCTGGAAGCTCGCCGACGAACTGGGCATGCTGGAACGGATCCCGGTCGGCTACACGGTCCAGGGAGAGCTGGTGGGCCCTGGCGTCGTCGCCAAAAACACCCTGCAGCTGAAGGAAAAGCGCTTCTACGCCTTCAGCGTCCTCACCGGCGGCCGGTTCGTGCCGCGGTCCGAGTGGCCGGCAGCATTGCTGGAGTTGGCGGTGCCCGTCCTGGACTGGGAGCTGCCGGAAACGGTCGCGGAGATGCTTGCCCAGGTCGATAGCATGAAATCCGTGGTTAATCCGGCTGTGCAGGCCGAGGGCGTTGTCTGGCACAACATCGCGGGTGCGGAGATCCAATGCCTGGGCAACCGCACCGGCATGAAGGCCATCAACAACAAGTGGCTGCTGAAGAACGGATGAACCTTCGCGGAGGGTCGGCCGGTGAGATATTGCCGGCCCTCCGCACACATGGGTTCCATGAGCAAACGAACCCAGCAACGAGACAGTCACATGCCAATAACCACCGAACAGGCCATCGCCCGTGCCCGCCTCATCCTTCAGACCGGCCAACAGCTCCGAGAGGCCACCCGGACGGTCGATGACACACACCGCGAGTACGGTGACCGCAGTTCGCTGACTCGGGCTGCCGAAGACCTCAAGGAGAACCGGCTCTTGGGCTACCGGGTCACCACGGTACCGGATGCATTGGGCCCGATCCTGGAGGCTCTGATCCAGGCTGCATCCGGGTCTGCTCGTCATTGAGAAGCTCCCCCACCAGATTCACTTTGGGCCAGAAAGGCATCACAACATGAGCATGGTCGCTGACCATGTCGTCGAGTTCTTCGAGACCGTCATTGAGGACTCTCCCAGCCAAGAGGCCGCCAACGAATCAACGAACGAGACCAATCAGTTAGGCTTCCCCGGCGCACCACATATCGCTACGGTCACCAATCCCTATGAAGATGAGGCGACCCCCGTGTCTCCCAAGAACCCCGCACAGAAAGCAGAAAACCGATGACATCCAGCCCCAACAACGTCCTCTGGCTAGACTTTGAAACCACCGGTCTGATGACCGATCCGGCGACCGTCCCGTTGGAGGGTGCTGCGATCATCACCGACGGTGAGCTGAACGAACTGACCGTGCTCGATTCGATCGTCATCCACGCGAGCCCGTTCGAGCTCTCCGCGATGGACAACTATGTGTACGAGATGCACAGCCAGACCGGACTGCTGGAGAGCGTAAGGGCCTCCACCGTCACCCGGACCGAGTTCGACCTTGCGCTGCGTGACTTTGCGGCCCCCCATTTCCCCTCCCGGGGCGAAATCCTCGACGACGGCAAGCCGTACCGTGGCATCGTCATTGGTGGCAACTCGGTCAAGTTCGACTTCGATGTGATTGAAAAGTTCTTCCCCGAAACCCGGGCCACCATTGACTACCGGGTCATCGACATCTCCGGCGTCGGCGAACTCGTCAAGCGCTGGAACCGCCCTGCCTGGGAGGCCATGCCGGCCAAGCTGAGCGACCACACGGCCATGATGGACATCCGCGAAGGTGTGAAAGAGCTGCGGTACTACCGCCAGGTGCTGGGAGCATGATGGCGGCGTTGCTCCTTATGATCTTGTGCATTTCAACCTTCGGGTTTCTGGGCATCCTGTTCGCTGACATCGTCGCCTCGGTCGCCGCGTCAGGGTCGCTCCTCCGCTACCAGGCGGTAACCGTCATCGTGACACTGTTTGCGCCAGTGGCCGTCGCCTCGACGGTGTGCACGGTGGTGTTCCTGCTGGCCGGAGACTATATCGGCGCTGCTTTCGCGCTCCTGCGCTTAGTCTTGAATTACCGGCATTGGAAGCGCCTCAGGAGCGACGACAACTGGTGGAAGGGCCGCGGCAAGAAGATTCTCGGCTCCATCAACAGGGCATTCGACAAGCAGGCGCCGACCGCCGCGGGGGCTGGAGCATGAGCGACCCGGTATCCGTTCACGACGTCGCTGCCAGTCTGATTTCCCGCGCCCGCTACGGAGTCCTGGGCAGTATGGCCTTGCACAAGCTGGCCTACTACTGCCAGGGCTGGCACCTTGCCTGGCATGGGGAACCGCTCTTTCACGACCCCGTCGAGGCCAGGTTTAGAGGGATGGCCATTCCCGCACTGTTCCCAGACTCGGAAGGCCGGCCCACGCTGGATTCGTGGCCGGCCGGGAACTCTGGGGCACTCACCGCATCGCAAAACGAGACGGTCAGGGCTGTATTCGCGGCCTATGGGGGCGTCGTCGGACGGACGATGGGCGAATGGCAGAGAAACGAGGCACCATGGTTGATGGCCCATGCCAGGGCGACCGCCGAGACCCCGTACCCGGAGGTTCGCCACGATGAGATGCGGGCATTCTTCCGGGCCCGAGAAGACGCACCGGCCACGGCCACCGACTATGCCAACCGCTTCATGGCCAACTATGTCGACTGATCAGCCGGAGTCCGCACACATGAGACCCATGAGCACATCAGCCCTGACCGGGAACACGCAATTCTTCGACAACCAATTCGGCCGCGCCATGCAGGCCGAACGCGATGTTTGGACCGGATGGATGGAACGCCTGCTCCGCAATGGGCCCCGGGACGAAGAAGCTGCCTCTGCAGTGGCCAGTTCCTCCATTCGCTACAACGGGCTCGCCTCCATGCGCCGAAACTTCGGTGACACGTTCTTCGACCCGGACTTTCGCGGCTACGAAGCGAAAACCAAATCCTCCAAAGCATCCAACGAAGGAACCCCATGAGCAACAAAGGATCAATCAACATTCTCCGGTTCAGGGACGCCCAGCAAGTCACTATCGACACCAGGGTCCAAATCACAGTCAAGGATGACGGCGAAATCTTGATCGACCTCGGCGGTGATTTCTCCGTGGAACAGGACGCAACTGGCGGCCGCCTCACCATTCGACCCCCGGAACCGGCCGTCATCTTGGCCACGACAAAAGAGTTGGCCCCCGAGTGACAGACACACCAGCGCACTGGAGCTTGACCAACCTGGCTGATGAACTGCGCCGACTGCCAAAGGGGATGCCCGTCCACGTCCCCGGTTTCGGCATGGCCGACGCCATCGAGTCCATGTACTTCCACCGCCCCCACGGTGACGACCTTGCCCTGTTCGTCGGACCGGCCAGGGCCAGCCGCCTGACGACCGATCGGTTATTGGAGCTTCTCGCGGGCCTCACCCGGTACCCGGACGCCAGCCGTTACTCCCCCTTGTGGGTCGCGTGCACGGGTGGCGAACCGTCCTTCATGGCGGTCACGGGAGTGGACGTCCGCCGGGGCGTTGCCGTCATCAAGACCCGAAACATGGCTCCCGTCCAGGGCCCGTCCCTGCAGCGAATCTCCGACGAGGAGGCCCTGCGGCGCCAGGCCGAAGCAGGATCGCGCCGCGGCGCAGACGTTTCACAGATCGGCAGGTCCGCCCAAGAATGGTTGCTGCGCAACACCCCGACACAGCGGGCGGCCAACCTCATCCGCCTTGCCGAATCCCGTGCAGAGCTGGCAGGTCTCGCCGCCCGCCGCGTCGAGCTGCAGGCCACCGTTTCCCGCTGCGAGGCGGATGCCACCGAACTCGACTACATTCTCGGGATCGTCGATGGGCTCGTACCGGAAGAAAATCCTGGCACGCCCGACACTGCCCCGTCGATCGGCATGGTCATCACAAAGTTGGAGCAGTTTGCCAGCCTCCCTGTGGGCACGATAATCACCGAGCACCTGCTTGACCTGGACGTGCGACATGCATTGCAGAAGCATGGCCTGATGGAGCGCTCCTGGCTCAGTGCTGGCATCGACGACGAGTTCACTGCCTCGGAGCTCCGTGCAGAAGGCGGCAAGTTCACAGTGGTATGGCTGCCGGACGCCGGATGAGACTCCTGGCGTCCCGCCGCCACTGGTGCGGGACGCCAGTCCGCACACATGGTGGTTACCCACCGACCAAGGAGCGTTTCATGGACCTCTCATCATTCCCGGCAGACAGGCTCGTCCTCCCCGAAAAGGCACCTGCCGGCGCCCTGATGCTGACAAGCCTGGGCCACGTGGCGGTGATCGCATCGACGATCTCCGCCTACTTCCCTGGGGACGACGAACCACGGCTCCTGTGGGACTACCAAGCCGGCGGCCAGTGGGCCATTCTGGCATCGGACCTCCACAATCTGATGATGCCCCAGCATGCCACCAGCGCGACGGGGCGCCCAAGCCTCCGGCAAGACCTGGAAGGCGTCGACGCCGAAGGTCACCCCGTGGCTTGGATGGAAACCAACCGGCCGGACTACTGGAACAACACCTGGGAGTGGTTCACCATCCAGCGCGAAGAACCCTTGTCGGACGATGAGGTTGCCTACCCGGTCAGCGCCTGGGTTGCCTGAGGCCGGATGACAGAATCGGCCGACTCCGCACACATGGGGACCATGAAAGCTTCCTCGAACAGGACCCGCCCAAAAATTGCCCGGGCCCGCGTCTCCTCATCCGACGGCGAGGTTGAAGTCGCCTACTTCACCAAGCGCGGCCGGTCCGAGCTGAACCTCACCGGGGTCGGCACGCGGTTCTACATCCAGGAGGTCCGGGCCTCCCGCGACGGCTCCTACTGGGACACGGTCGAAGTGGCCGGAAATGAAGAATACGCTGTCCGCCGCGCCGAATCCCTGGCTCTCACCGAAGGCCGCTCCATACGGGTGGCACGAAAGGTTTCCACACGATGACTTCCCAACCGACACCCGCCGAGGTGCTGATCTCGAGCCTTGCCAAGGATATTCAATCCCTGGTCCTGACGACGGTCGGCTACACCCCGGACATGGCCGCACGACTCTGGAACAGCGATGACGACGGCCGCCAGCCATTCCTGCAGTTGGCAGCCAAACACGTCACGGCAGCAGAGACGGCATTCACGCCGGCAGCCGACGCGATCGACTGGGACCTGCACGAAAGCACGATGCGACGCATGGCCCACGGCCGTGCCGGCAACGTCGACTGCCTGTACGAGCTGCTGTTCCGCCAAGCAGAGAAGTCCGCCGGCAGGCCCGAGAAGGTTTTAGACCAAATGGTAGCCGGGGACTGGTCATGAGCACTGACACCGCGCGCCTCCTTCCCACTGTCTCTGGGTGCGTCGAAGGTGTCGTAGGACTGGACCCGCTACGCATCCAATGCGGCCAATGTGGCGCCGTCGAAACACCGGAGCGGGCCGTTCTCATGACGACCCGCTTTCACGGCCCGGACTTCAACGTGCGCCAGTGCTCCGACTGCCGTAGGGCCATGGGCTGTCAGTGCATGTCATGCGTGTGGGAATTCCGTGGCGAGCAGCCGCGCCCAGCGAAGGAGTCCTGAGCCATGTCGATGACCATTTCTATCTCGTGCGACCTCTGCAATGAGACCGTCGAAACGTCCACCGATTACGACTCCGGCACCAACGAGATCGACAGCGCCCTTGAGGACGGTTGGATCCATGACGGCGGCGAGGATTTCTGCCCGGAATGTGCCCCGGAGCGCAAGGGATAGGCAATCTTCCAGGCCATGCCGCACACATGGGCCCCATGACCATGCTGCTGACCGACCCTCGGGGACCTATGAAGCTGACGCTCGAGAGCCATGTCCCCACCTTCTCCCTGGAGCGCCGCTTGTCACTGGCCGGCGCACAGCCCGTGACCAGCTACCTGATGCCACAACGTGAATTCGTGCCGGCCGATCTGCTGATCTGGTGGCAGCTGCGTCCCGGCCAGGAAACGACTGACCACGTGTTTTCCATTTATGCCTGGCCTGAGGACCGCCGGTCGGCCCTCTCCGCCTATTGGTGCCATGGGATCCTCCGAGATCCGGTCCCGGCCTGGATCGATGCGCTGTCCGAGACGGTCCACACCGACCTGGTCACCAACAGCACAGGAGCAAGGATTGAAGGAGCCGCCGACCGGTGGGGCTATGGTGCCGATCGCCGGTGGACCATTGAGGGAGCGCCTGCTCTCGACTCGACGCACGATGAACGCGAGCCTTTCACCCCGTCCAGCCTGAACATCTGGCACAGCTACAGTCCTGGCAGCCCAGCAGGGGAAAACCGTTACCGCATCACAGCGCGGCAAGACGAACGTGCCAGCAGCCTCTCCGCGGACTGGGGCGGGTCCACCTCGTACTCGGATGACATCCCGGTCTGGATACAGGAACTGGCAGATGCCCAACGCCAGGAACTGATTGCCGTGGCCGCAGCGCACGAATCCGACCGAATATCTCGCTAAGACGGCACTTCCCGCCTCGTCCGCACACATGGCCCTCATGATCACCATGACGGCCTTTCGGGCCAAGAACCCTGAGCTGTTCGAAGCTCACGTTGCACAGCGGAAGGAAGCCGCCAGAAGCTATGCCAGGAATCTGGCCGAATTTGAAAGCTCCGTGGGCGGACGCGCCTTTGGTCGCAAGGGCCAGGACGGCTCCATCCGCATCGATGGCGTGCGCTTTCCGTTCGGCTCCGCGCTTCCCCTTGGCTGGCGATTGAAGCAGAACCGGCGGGATTCCGTGCCCAACACCAAAACCATGGAAGGCAAGCTCCTTGCCGAGAGGCTGGCCAGTCTCAGCCTGCCTGGAGCAAAGCTGCCTGGGCTGCCCTCCATGCCATGGTTTGCCGTACAGGTGGACCGCGTCGCTGCAGACTGGTACTTGGTCGTCCATGACCACCGCCCGAAGCACCTCAACAGCATCGACCACGCCCTCTGGGAGCAGGTGCCCGTGGCCGAGTACACAGCCGCCGTCAAGGCGCTCCAGGCGGTGGCCTGATGGCTGCGCGCAGGGACGTGAAAGAGCTAACCGAGACCATTGCTGCCCTGGCGGTTGGAGACATGATGTCCGCCGAGTTCACCACACCACGTTATGGGCAGATCACGGTCACAGGGCCCATCCGCCGCGGGCTGGACAAGAAGACCGTCAGCATTGCCTCGTTTACGGTCAGCCCAGACGGCAAGCCGACCAAGGCCCTCCAGAGTCTCTCCCGCATCACGCCAGAAAGCGGTGCCTGATGGTCCTCACGCTCAGCCAGGAAATCAGCCACATCCTCGCCGGCCACAGCTCCTTCACGGTGAACAAGTCCACGACGCGCATCCGCTGCGACGGCGCCGCATGCCAGGCCGTCCTCGACATTGAAGCCGGCACCACACCTCAGGAAACCTTCTTCCGGCATCGTCGCAGCACGCTGGGCCGGCTGGCACAGCCTGACGGTCCCGGGACGCCCGCGGACGCTCCCGACAGCACCTCGACCCCAGCTCCCCCAGCCACAGTCGAACCGGCGCCCGCGCAGGGCGTCAACGTCGGTGACAGGGTGCGCGCCATCTTCAAGACCGACGTCTTCGACCCCTTCACCGTGGAAGGAACCGTCATTGAAGGCCTCGAACCTTCAACCCTCATCGTCGGGTCCTGGCTGCTGGCGCGCCGCGGTGTACCGGCCCCGGCGTTGCAGGACCTAACCATCCTGGCGGCCGCCGGCAGCCACAGCCATCCGGTCACGCCCGGTTCCTCATCCCCTGACCACTTTGGAGTCTAAATTGCATCCACTGAAGCACGCAGCCATCATCGTCGGTATTGCCTGGATGGTGACCGGCTCTCTCATCCCCGTTAACTCCGACCATTCCACCGCGATTGCCGCACTGGCCATCATCCTCGGCTTCGCAACGTTGGCGGCGGCCGGACTGTGGGAAGCAATCCTTCAGGAGCAGGGCGATGGACACTAAGCCGACGGAGCGGTCCATGCTGAATCTGCTCCTGAACCGCTACACTGATTTTCGCCGTGGCACCCTTACGGACCGGTGGGTGCGTGCCGAACATGTGAAGTCCGGCATGGGCTACATTGACGGCCAGCGCACCGCCGATTTCGTGGCCGCCGACAAGCGCCCCGGCATCCCCTACGGCACCACCCTCGCGCTCATCGGCCACGAGGTGAAGGTCAGCCGGTCCGACTGGCTGACCGAGCTGAAGGACATGGACAAGTCCCACGCGATCAAGCGGTACATGCACCACTGGTACTTGGTCGTCCCCGATGCGGCCATCGTCAAGCCCGGCGAACTGCCGGCCGACTGGGGCCTGCTCGTCTCCTCGGGGGAAGGGCTGCGTGCGAAGGTCAAGGCACCGCGTCTGGCTCCGGAACCGGCCCCTCTGGACTTCACCATCAGCCTCATGAACGCCGCGGCCAAGACAGCCCACCGTGAATCCCTCCACAGGGACGCCCCCTCGATCTGGCTGGACCGCAAAGGACAGTGCTGCGGTTTCTGTGGCGGGACCACGCCCTGCTCATTCCACCAACAACCAAGGAAGGCAGCTGTTACGCGTCGCAGTGGATGACCGTGGGTAGTCGCTTTGCCTGACGATGTGGTGTGGTGAGTTGGTTTTCCTTGTCGGCCTCTTGACGTTCTTCGTTGGCGGCGTCAGGCTGACGATGGACCCTTGATCTGGAATTTTTTTCCTGATCTTAAATGACGAACGACCCGGTGCCAGTTTCGAAGCCGCACCAGGTCGTTCTGACGCGAAATGAGTCGCGCTGTTGCTTACGGTAAGCCACGATTCTGCTGCTGTCGACTCTCAGCTCTTTGGCCGTGAACTGAGGTGTCCGGTGTGCCGTGGATCGCTGAAGCCTTGGGGGTTCGGGGTGGAGCGTGTGATCCGGTGCGGGGTACCGGTGGTGAAGCGCCGTTACCTCCCTCGCAGGGCCCGTTGTGGTGGCTGCGGTACCACCCATATCTTGTTGCCGGCGGTGTTGGCTGCCCGGCGGGCCGATCATGCGGAGGTGATCGCTGACGCTGTGGAACTGAGCGCGGTGGCGGGGTTGGGGTTCCGGAAGATCGCTGTGAGGCTTGATCGTCCGGAATCCACGGTGAGGGGATGGCTGCGGGACTTCACGGCCAATGCCTTGGCCATCGCGGCGGCTTTCGCCGTCCGGGTGCATCGGAGCACTGCTGAGGCCTTGGGGTTCTGGCCGGCCCCGGCACCGACGCAGAAAAGCAATGCGTGGGCAATGCTGATGGCCCACGCCAAGGTCCTGGCCCACCAGCACCGCGCCGTTGCCCAGCCCGTGGTCACGTTGCCGTGGCAGTATGCCGCCTTGTTTGCTCATGGGCCGTGGTTCTTCAGCAGGGTCGGGTGGCCCGATGGGGTGCAACACCAGCCCGCTCTGCCGCGGCAAGGATAAGTGGGCGAAGGTGGGGTTCACGTGCCATTTCCACTTCCCGGTGATGGCACGATCCCTACTTTCCCCACCGGAAGGATCCTTTTCGATGATGAGCGCCTCAGCCCACCTGCCCCACGAGCTTGCCCCTGCCCCTCCTCCGGCCCCAACTCCGGAGGTTCTGCCGGAGTTGGGGCCGGAGGTTTCCGGGGTGCGTGCGAATCCTGCTCCGCGGGCCAATACCCCGTTGATGCGTAAGGAACATCGGGACAATATTGCTTTGTTCCGTTATCAGGTGATTCGGGGCGTGGCGGATCCGTCGTTGAGTACCCGCCAGCGGGGCCCGTTGGTGCGGGCGTTGGCATTGGTGGATCATCCGTGGCCGTTCGGCGGGACCCGCCGTTTCTCCAGGGAGACTCTGGACCGGTGGGTCAAGGCCTGGCACGTGGGCGGCTTTGACGGGCTGAAACCCGGCGAACGGGCCTGCACCCCCTTCACCGATACGACCGTGCTGACCCTGGCTGAATCGCTCAAGCGTGAGAAACCGAACAGGACGGCAGCGCAGGTCAAACGGATCATCACCGAAACACTGGGCCAGGCACCGTCGGAGACGACGCTGCTGCGCCACTTCAGGGCGAAGAACATTTCCACCGGCACCCGCCCGGTCGCCACCGGCCGCTTCGAAACGGTGGCCTCAAATGAGATCTGGGTTGGTGATGCCCTCCACGGCCCCCGGATCGGGGGCAGGAAAACGTATTTGTTCGCGTTCCTCGATGATCATTCCCGCATGGTCACCGCCGCCCGCTGGGCATACGCCGAGGACGCCATCCGCCTCTCAGCAGTGCTGCGCCCGGCCCTTCAAACCCACGGAATCCCAGCTCACTGCTATTTGGACAACGGAGCCGCCATGAGCGATAAGTCCCTGGCAAGGACGTGCGCGAAACTCGGAATCAAATTAGTGCATTCAGCCCCGTACCGGCCCCAAGGCAGAGGCAAGATC
>NZ_JAJLOZ010000047.1:0-36617 GCF_025548615.1 Arthrobacter sp. A2-55
TCCGTCCGCCGCCGGACGAACACGTCCGGGGATCGACCATGTCGTCATCATCGTCGAGGAGAACAAGCCCGCCTCAACCATCCTGAGCAATCCTGCCGCCCCGTACATCAACAAGCTCGCCACCGAAAACGCCCTGGCCACCAACTACCAGGCCATCACCCACCCGAGCCTGCCCAACTACATCGCCCTGACCAGCGGCACCACCGCCGGCATCACCGACGACTGTTCCCCCGGCAGCACCTGCACGGCACGCGTAGCAAACATCGCCGACTCAATCGAGAAATCCGGGCGAGCCTGGAAAATGTATGCCGAGAGCATGCCCGCCCACTGCACGCCGGAGGACTCCGCCCCTTACGCCGTCAGACACAACCCTTTCATGTACTACCCCGCCATCACCAACAACCACACCTCATGCGCAGCCCACGACGTTCCCCTGGCACAGCTCAGCCAAGACCTGAAAACCCCTACAACCCTGCCCAACTATGTCTTCATCAGTCCCAACATCTGCAACGACATGCACGACTGCCCAGTGGCGACAGGCGACGCCTGGCTCTCCCACCTTGTGCCCGAAATCCTGGCCTCACCCGCCTTCACCACACAGAACTCCCTCCTCGTGATCACCTGGGACGAAGGCGAAGGCGACAACAACACCATCTCAACAATCTTCGCCGGCCCCGCAGCCCGCCCCCGCTACAAATCATCCCAGGCCTACAACCACTACTCCCTGCTGCACACCATCGAAAACCTGTGGGGACTGGCACCACTGACCAACAACGACAAAAACGCGCCCACCATGACCGACATGCTCAAATAACGGTTTGCCGGCGCCAGAACAGGATCATGCGAACCCGGCATGGATCCACAAGCGTCGCGCCAGGGTGAGGCACGATGACGCGGTGACCCCCAATGACGAACAGCTCTAGCTGGCCCCCATCCAAAACAACCCGACTAACAGCCACGTACTTCACCGTGCTCCGCTGCCTGACGTCTCGGATGGGTGGCCAACGGCAAATCAAGGACACCGGGATCATGCTCGAACCCCAACGCCTGCACATGGACGAGCTCTACGACATACTCGACCTGGCCGGGCTGACGAACAGGATCAACGAGATCCAGCAACACCTCATCCACCTGGCCGCCGCGAGGACCAACTCCCAATCACCCCACGCAGCATGAGACCTACGCGAGCACAATAGATGAGGCCCGCAGGAACCATTTCGCGAGCATCTTGACATGAGGCAGCACGGTACGTCGAATCAAAAGAGTGACTGAATCACGCCGGGACATGGCCCCCAAGACAACCAGGGCCGGTGCATCAGTGGACCTGATATTGCCATCGTCACCGTCGAATCCACGACGCCGTCATGGTGGCCACACAGGGAACTCCCCTTTTGAACCAAGAACTTCGGCAATGCACGGCATGCCACGGACTTCGTCACTGAGACCATCGGTTTCCCCGGAACTTCCATCGAGACTGCCAGCGTCCCGGCACGGCAGACGCGATCCTCCAGCTCCCGCGATCGCCATCCCGCTTGCCAGACTCCCAACTCATCTCCAATGAAGGAACCATCACCGGACACCGAAAGACTGCGACCGAAGGAAATCGCTCATAGAAGTCCGCCACATGGCGCCGACGATCATTGGTATTCTTCCCTCAAGGGAATCGAGGCCATGATATGGGCATTCTGATCCGAGACGCGGAGAGCGGATGGCGTGAGCCCGCCGGCATGGGCTACGAAAACGAAAGCGCCCTACAGCAGATCCTGCACGCCCACCCAAATTTGGTGCCCGGCGTCTCCGAGCAGGCAGTGGCCTGCCGCGAATTCCAGTCCGGTCCCGATCGGGCTGACATCGTCATCCTGGACGTCCAAGGGAAGCTGACCCTTGTGGAGTGCAAGCTGGCCGCGAACCCGCAGGTTCGCCGCGAGGTGATCGGGCAAATCCTCGACTACGCATCCAGATTGTGGCGCATGGACGTGGACGAGTTCGAGCGGGTGTGGCGGCGCACGGACGGAGGCCGGGGCTCCCCGTTCGAGGAACTGGACGATCAGGACGGCCGAATTAGGACTGCGGTGAAAGTGAACCTCGCATCCGGCCGGTTCAATCTTGTCCTCGCCGTCGACGATCTGAACGACGACGTCAAGCGGATCGTTGAGTTCCTCAACGCCGTAACCGTCCCCGCAACCGGGGTAATCGTCGTCGAATTCACACATGCCCAGGATGGGGACGTCGAGATCCTCATCCCCACCGCATACGGTTCCGATCTCGTCGAGGCGAAGGCCGCAGTGCACGCCGCGAACGAGCCGGCCTGGCGGGAGGAAGACTTCCTGGCCTGGTGCGAAGCCAACGACCCGACGGCCACCCCGCTGATCCTCGAGTTTTTAGGCGCCCTGCGCGCCACCGGGTTCCAGATAGTCGGCGGCAAAGCACAAACCCCATCCCTGAACTGCTCGATCGGCTCGCCGCGCGGCGTGAAGTGGCCCGTGGCGCTGTATACATCCGCTTCCTCGAAGGAGGCGAAGGTCGAGGTGAGGTTCCCCGATTTTCGCGGGCAGCCCGAAGTGCAGGAAGCCCTCGCGCAAGGGGTGGAGGCGATCCCCGGAATCCCGATCCCCGTCGGCCTGGTCCGGCAGACCGACTTCAGGAAGCGGCCGAACATCCCCGCCCGAGACTTTACGGCCGAACAGCTGCGGGCACTGCCATCTGCGGTGGCGGCAGCAATCCGAGGCTAAAGCTTGCCCACCTTCCACGGTCGTGCGAGCCCTGCGTGCCCTGGGCGTTGCACCAGTGAGTGGAGCCTCGAAGAATGGACCCAGCCGAGACGCATGCACGCTTGTCAGGTACCGGGATCTCCGCAACACGCTATCTTCGTTGCGAGGTACGGAACACGCGTGTTGAACCTAACGGCGCGGGTGCTGCAAGCTTGCCAGGTCAGCTGAACAGATGACCGGGCCCACTGAACACCCTTCGTCCAGAAGCTGAAGGCGGCCCGAATGGGGAACGTCTGCCGGGCGGTTCGGTCCCTGAATGGAATACTGAATCGCGGTCCGGCAGTGTAAGACTTCCGGCGGTGGCCACCGCGGAAGGGGAAGGGAACCGCAGATGAACGGCTTCTTCAATTCATGTAACGGATGTTCGGACAACAACTGTAGTGCCTGAGATCCGGTCATAAGGCGTCCGACCCGAGCCGATGAAAAGTGAAACCACATAAACGATCGGCAGGATGTACGCACATGCAGTCACAATCCATGTAGAGACAGGGACAGCGCCAGTCGTGCTCGTTGCGGTGATCTCAAACACCGCCGCATGGCCAACCGTCCACGGCAAGGCTATCTTCAGGACGTTGCGAACGAGCGCACGTGACCTGGAAATACGGCGGGAGGTCCCTACGGTGACGACGACGAGCCGACGAGCGCGCTTCCCAATGGACGCTTCCCGAGCACTCGATTCCAGAACAGCCATTCCAACGGTCACTGGGACCACGACGACGAGAGTTGCAATGACATTCAGCGCCAAATCCGACAGCCAGCCAACATAACCGCCAAGGAACAAAGGCAGCCCCGCAGCGGCAGTAACCGCCACCCACCCCAGAACGAGCAACCAGTCAACGAGCCAGGCTGCCAGACGACTCCACGGGTGTCGATTCACGACAGCGAGTCTATCCGCCATTCGCACCGGCCCGCCCGTAAGACGCTCCGCCCCGTAACGCGGTCCACCACTGGACGAACCAAGTGCTGGCCTGCACTTATGTCTTGGCAGCTCGCGGATCGCCGGCAGGCTTGACCCGTCCACTGACACGTTCAATGAGCAGGCACCAAACGGCACGGTTCTCGACACAAACTGATGCGCATCCCGGCCAACCCTTTTTGACTCCGCAGACTGGCCCTTCAGAACGACCCTTTAAAACGACCGCAGGACATGCCGCCCTTGATCCATAGGCGGTCCGGATTCCTCCACCACGTCGCCGAGCATCCACACTCGCGCCAGGCACGAGAAATTTCTTGCTCCCCTGCTTTTCCGGCTGCGGCCAGGGCATCGACCGCTGAAGCTTCCTGAATGTTGCAGGCGGTTACCTTCCACGGAACCGGCGGGCTAGATCCTTTGATTTCCAGTCGAAGTCCGGGGTCAGGGCGTCATAGTATGACTGTTCCCAGCAAACCAGATCGAGAACCAGCCCGGATGTCAGGCCGGTGAGGTTGTAGTTGACAGGGCCACGAAACCACAATGCGGTGCCTGCATGGTCCGGAAACATTCGTACAGTCAGACGCAGGACGCCCCCGGGAAAGTTCATACCGCGATGGTACTTCCGCCGCCCATTCCGCTCAACGACATTAGCCGATCCGTCAGCGGGCAGTTCCAGTCACCCGTGTCTGGCAATGAGTTCCGCGCGTCCGCGATCGACTCCGATACCGTTGGACGGAGTTGAAAACAGTCAGCTTGCATCAGACGCCGAGGGAAGCCAGGCCAACCAGGCGCAAGTAGTATCAAGAATATGACGTGGACAGAACTGGGAACCGGCGTCTTTGTGAAGCGGTATGAGGCTGGCGACATCAACGTTGGGGCCGTCGTCGGGCCGCAGGGGGTGACCATAGTCGACACCCGCGGTTCGGGTGCGGAGGCGCAGGAAATCGTCGACGACGTCGCGCATCAGTTCAGGAAGCCCATCGTTGCGGCCATCAACACGCATGCGCACTACGACCACAGCTTCGGCAATTCAGTCTTCGCCGGGCTCGGAGTCCCCATCTACGGACACCACAAGATTCCCGCCCACTACGACGCCTTCGAGGCCCCGCGCCTGGCAGCGTGGCAGGCGGATCCGGCCCGCGAACCCGACAAACACTGGGACGACGTCGTGCTGGCGCCGCCCACCGCTTCCATCCACCGGCCGACGACGCTCACCCACAGCGGCCGCGACATCGTCTGCATCCCGGTTTCACCGGGACACACCGACACGGACCTTGCCGTCGTCGTGCCGGATTCGCGGGTGTGGATGCTCGGTGACGTGGTGGAGGAATCCGGACCGCCCATGTTTGGGTCCGGAAGCCGGCCGCTTGGCTGGCCGGGCGCCGTCGTCGAGCTCCTGATGCAGATCCAGCCCCGTGACGTCATTGTCCCTGGCCACGGCCGGATCGTGGGTCGGGACTTTGTTGTCCAACAGGCGTCCACCCTGCAACGAGTGGCCGATTCCATTCGCAGCTCCCATGCCGCGGGGCGCACCGTGGACGAGGCGGTGCACGCCGCAGCCCTTCCCTGGCCGGATTGGATGCTGCGCTCCGCCTTCGAGCAGGGATTTTCCGAGCTTGGCGCAGCCCCGCAGGATCCCCGCTGAGGCACCGGACGCCGTCGCACCCGGTGCCTTATGTTGGGCCCAGGCGCCTTCGGCGCATCCATGGCCAGGCACGACGGCGGCTTCCGGGCTTGGCAGGCGACGCCCGGCACCGTCGAAGACTAGGCCCGCTCCGGGCGCCTCTGGGCGGCCGTCCTGCGCTGGCGCACGGCCTCCACAACCTTGGCGATCTGGGCGTCAAAGGCTTCAAGCTGCTCAGTTTCGGCAGCACTGGCAACAAAATAGTGCCGATCACAGGCCGTGCCACCGCGCCATATCCGCTCGATCGAACGCGTTTCCGTGATGTCCTGCAAAGGGTCGCCGGAAACAAGGACCAGGTCTGCACGCAGTCCGGTTCCCACACATCCCCGGTCGCTGAGGCCGAAGACCCGTGCCGGTGCCGAAGTGGCGGCGGCCAGGGCCTGTGCCGGGTCCAGGCCGGACCGCACCAGAAGTTCCAGTTCCCTGTGCAGACTGGCGCCAAACACTGTCCCGGGGTTTGGTGCGTCGGTGCCCGCCAACAGCGTGACACCGGCTGCTGCCAGCAGCCGCACATTGGCTTCGGCCCGCGAGTAGGGCGGCAATCTGCGCCCGCCCAGCCTCGGGGCCTCCGCGGTGAGCCGGCGGACCCATTCCTCTCCAAGCCCGCCTGCCAGCCGCGGATCCGCAGCCACGGCAGCGCCGCCCGATCCGCCAAGAGTGTTCTCAACAGTGGCCAGTGTCGGCCCGACTGCGATTCCAGCGCCGGCAAGGCGTGCGACGAGGGCCTGGTCCAGTTCGGCATCGGCAGGGACGTGGGCGATGACGTCGACACCGCCAGACACCACCTCCTCGACGCCTGCGCCAGAGCTGACGTGGGCGACGACGAGCAGGCCGCGGGCATGCGCGGCGGCCACCAAGGCCCCAATCGTTGCCGCATCCAGCGAAGGCCACAGGCCTCCGGCGCCGGAGATGATCTTCAGCTAGTCCGAGCCCTCCGCAATCCGGTCGACGACAAACTGCTCGGCCTGGTGGGGGCCCGCCACGGTACGGAACGGGGCATACATTGCGGACGGATGCCCGCCGGGCGCGGTGGCACCGATGCCCGAGGAGAGCACATCGGCCGCGCCGCGTTGTGAACGTGCCTGTTCCTTCGCCCGGGCCACCTCACCGGGTTTGCTGAACATGTCCAGGACCGTAGTGACGCCGAAGGTCAGGGATTGTTCCAGGGCACCGGGAACGATGTGCACATGGGCGTCGATCAGCCCGGGGAACAGTGTTCCGCCCGCGGCATCGACCACCTCGTCGCCGTCCTGGGCAGCCGAAGCAACAGCACACTCGGTAATCCACCCGTCAACGATCCGGACCGACGTCCAACGCTGCAGCCTGGTGCCGTCAAATACCCTGGCGTTCACGATCGTTGTTGCCGCTGCCATCCTGGATTCCTCACCGTCGCCTCCCGTGTCTGGCCCATGCCTGATCTGTGCCATCCTACGATGGGGCCGCTGCGAGTTGACGAAGCCGGTCTTCATCCACCAGGAATGACAACAGTGAACATCTGTGGGCTGCCGCGAGCAAGCCTCGGTGTCAGTCGCTAAACACCAGCCAGCAAATGTCGTTGCGGCGGGCCTGGTCCTCGAGGACCAGGCCGTAAAGGCCCTCGGGGATCTGCCGGCGCTGCCAGTCACGCTCGGCAAGGCCCCGCACCTTTTCCTGGCCCACCGGTGCAGCGGCCTGAACCGCCTTAATGGCGTAGGCGGCGGCACCGAGGTCGTGTTCGGGGACGTGGGCAACGCAGGCTGCCTGGCCCGCTGCATATGCGGCAAACCGTGCAGCGCCACGCAGGGGCCGGGCGGCACCCATGGCATGGCCGCCCATTGCCCGGGTCGCCATCATCGCCGCCTGCCCGCGGGACCACGCCCGCGCCGCCTCGATTGCCTCGCGCGGACGGACGTCTTCGCCGTGTTCCGCCTCAAAGAACTGCAGCACATGTTCAGCGCAGTCAGCCGCCCACACGGCCAAAAGCCGATGGTCGGGTTCGCTGAGCGTCCCGCCCCGTTGAACGCTCACCAGCCGCGGGTCACGGACTGCTGGAAGAATCATGGAGCCACTTTACTCCCCACCAACCATCTGTCCGTGGTGCCCGGATTCTCCAAAGACAGAAGAATTCCATGTCGGCACCGGGGCAGGGCGGTAGTCTGAAAAAATAATGCAATTCCCCACGGGAGAGGCCTTTTCATGCAACGTCAGGGTGCCAAGACACCAACTGTCCTGCGCTATGCCGCCTTCGCTGCCACGCCTGGAGGCGGCAATCCGGCGGGAATCGTCCTGGACGCCAGCGGGCTCGCAGACCCGGGCATGCAACGTATCGCGGCCGACGTCGGCTACGCCGAAACTGCCTTCGTCACGGAACGGAACCTCGCCGAGAATCCGCGCCATCTGCGCATCCGCTACTTTTCACCGGTAGCCGAAGTTCCGTTCTGCGGGCATGCGACGATCGCCACGGCGGTGGTTCTCGCCGAGCGTGAGGGAACCGGCGCCTTCGAATTTGAGACCCCGGCGGGCCCGGTCCTGATGGAAACCAGTACAGGCAACACTGGGATCACCGCTTCCTTCACGAGCGTCAACCCCGAGGTGGCGCCGCTTGATGATGGAGCCGAACATGAGCTGTTGAAGCTGTTGGGACTGACCCACGAGTTTCGAGGCACGCAACCTGTTTCCCGTCGGAACCCTGACTGAGGATCCGGCAACCGGGTCTGCTGCCGCGTCGCTCGGCGGCTACCTGCGGGCCATCGAATCAGTAACGGCGCCCTGCGAGGTGGAGGTGCGCCAGGGTTCGCCCATCGGCCGGCCCAGCCTGCTCAAGGTTGAGATACCACCAACGGGAGGCATTGTCGTCAGCGGCACAGCAACCAAGATCTCCTGACCCGGCCAGTTCCCCGCCACTCGGACGAAGGCCGCTCCATGGATTCGGTCGGACACCGCCGGCTCGCCCAGTTTTGGGCCACTGGTCCACCAACAGCCACAATGGGTGGCTTGTGAAGAATGGATATTTGACGCCAGTAGCAACGTGGCGCCTATTTTCGGTCCCGCCGGCAGATCATGCGGCAAGTTTGACCGGGCATCCACTTTTAGGACGAACCATTAATTGAGCCAGGCTCCCTAGGTGTTGCAACCCCGGGGTTTGTTACAGCCAGGTTTTGCGAGCAGAATTGAGGCGTGCAGCAGGACATCGCCCGTGTGACGACGGCCGACGGCACCGGCGTGGCATACGCCTCGATCGGCGTCGGCCGGCCATTGGTGTTCGTCGCGGGCTGGCTCAGCCATCTGCAGCTGAGCTGGGAGTTGCCTGAGGAGCGGGCGTTCTACGCGAGCTTGGCGCTGGGCTGCCAACTTGTCCGCTACGACCGCGCCGGATGTGGGTTGTCCGCACCGTCAACCCGGCCACCGTCCATGGCCTTCGAACTCGACCAGCTTGCCGCCGTCGTCGGGCATCTCGGTCCGGAGCCCTTCGATTTGCTCGGCACGTCAATGGGTGCACTGGTCGCGGTGGCGTGGGCCGCAGCGCACCCCGAAACCGTCCGGAGGCTGGTGCTCTACGGCGGCTGGGTGTCAGGCGCGGACATTTCCCCGCCCACTGCGAAGGAACACATCCTCGGGCTGGTCGAGTCGCATTGGGGGCTCGGTTCGGACGTTCTCACCAACATCTTCGCGCCCGACGCAGATGCAACAATGCGAAAGCAATTCGGTCGCTACCAACGGGCCTGCTCGACTGCTGCCACGGCGAGGGCACTTTTGGCTATGAGCTATGAGCTCAACATTAGTGACCTTCTCCCCCAAGTGCGCTCCCCCACCCTGGTGGTGCATCGGGCCCATGACCGGGCCGCTCCTGTCGGGCAGGCAGCCAAACTTGCTGACGGCATCTCGGGTTCGCAGTTCGTTGTTTTGCCCGGACGCTCGCATTTGCCATACGCGGGCGACACCCACGCACTCGTCACGACGGTCCGACGAGGGCCACGTTGAACGGATCCGCCTGCGCCTGGACCTTCATTCGCGGGCCCAGATTGCCGCATGGTACGCTGCCCACCGGAACCAGACCGAACTGTGAACTGGGGTATTTTCACGCCTGAAAGTTCTCACGTAATCGTCCACAATGGTCAGATGGACATCCAAGCAACTGATTCCGCCCCATCACCGACCGGCTTTGAGCTGCACGCCGGCCGGGGCCGGTTCAACGCTTCATTCTTTCGGTTGATGGACCCGTACCTGGAGTGGACCCTCCGGCGCCACAAACGAGAAGTGTTCGCAAGCCTTCCGCACGCCGTTGTCGAGATCGGGTCCGGCGTCGGGGCCAACCTCCGCTACCTCCCGGCCGGCGGCACCCTCGTTGCCATCGAGCCAAACCGATACATGCATGGGCGGCTTCGCGCAGCGGCCCGCCAGGCCGGCGTCGGACTCGACTTGCGCGAGCGCATGGCCGAGAAGATTGGCCTCCCCGACCACAGCGTTGACACCGTAATCTCCTCCCTCGTGCTCTGCACGGTGCAGGATCCAGCGACTGTGCTCGCAGAGGTCCGTCGCATCCTGCGCCCCGGCGGCACCTTCCGTTTCATCGAACACGTCGCTGCCCGGAGTGGCACTCCCACCCGCGCCGCACAGCGGATCCTTCGCCGCCCGTGGGCCTGGACCTTCGAAGGCTGTTCCTGCGAAAGGGACCTGGAGCATTCCATGCGCGCCGCCGGATTCGAAAGCGTCGCCATCGACCGCTACAGGGTCCACACACCGTTCCTCCCGTTCAACACCCACATTGCCGGCGTCGCGCGGGCATAGCACGCCGGCCGCCACCGGCCGGTGGATGAGCGATGGGGGCGGCTTTTCCCGCCCATCGCTGCGGAGGAGCCCAAATCTGGGAGGTGCACATCCCAGATTTCATCAGAGGCTTGCCCGCGTCTCGCGGTGCACCATCTGGGTTGTCGAGAAGTCGACCGCATTCGGGTCCGGTGAAGCTGTTTGTGCACATGTTCGCCATCGAAGTGAGGACCGTGCCGAAGGTACCGCCCGTGGCCGGGTCGACCGCCGGACCGCCTACCGGACCGCTCCGGATTCGGGCCGGATGGTCCGGCCGGATGGGGCCCCGCCCGCGGCTGTGACGGTGGGCCGGTGCGGGATCGACGATGCGAACGCAAGCACGACGACGAACGACGTCGCCAACACGGCAACCCAGGCGCCGCGTGGCTCAGTAAGCGCAAGCCTGGCTCCAGCGATGCCGGATCCCGACAGGGCGAGTAACACGACGAGGGCCGCGCTGACGATGCCGCAGACGAGTCTGGCCCAGAGCGGCCCCCGTCGGGAGAGGGCGTAGCCCCCGCCGATCCCCATCAGGGGGACGGCGATCGCCCCTCCGCCGAGACCTTGGGTCAGAAGGATGCCAATGGCGCCTGGGCTCAGCATTGGCGCGATGGCAAATGCGAGTGGCGCAAGTGTGAGCCAGCGCCATCCCCGCCGGCCGCCGGCGCGCCGGATGGCTTCCGCCCAGCCCAGCAGTCCGCCCGCAATGGCTCCGGGGACGAGGATCGCTCCGAACGTCCCCCACCAGCTGATTGTGGATTCCGGGCCTGCGAGTTCCACCATGTAGCCACGGAACCCAGCGGCCCAGGCGATACCACCGGTTGTCCCGATCGCTATGAACGCGGCGCTTCGGGCGCCAATGGAGTGCGTGGTCACAGGGTGCTCTTTGCGTCGGGAGCCAGCCGGGGAAGGGTATTCGCTCCGAGTTTTCATGACAAGCTCCCGTCTATGTATTTCACTGTAGTGAGGCTCTAGTGACATACTCTAAATATGACCCCGAACACACCGCCAGTCAATAGCATTCGCAGGAAGAAAGCAGACGCCACCAGGCGCAAGATCATCCAGGCTGCGCACAAGGAATTCATCGCCCGGGGATTCCACGGGGCCACCATGGCGGGCATCGCCGCCCGCGCGGGCGTGGCCTCGCAGACCGTGTACTTCGTCTTCCACACCAAACCCGAACTGATCAGTGCAGTCATCGATACGGCAGTCATGGGTGAAGAGGATCCCCGCCCGCCGCAGGCCCAGCCCTGGTGGGCGGAAATGGTGGCGGAGCCCGATCCGGCGGAGGCTCTGCGGATTTTCATCCGCGGCGCCGGGGACGTTTTTGCGCGCGCGGCGGCCATCGCCGAAGTACTCAGAGCGGCTGCGCTGACGGACGACGAAGTTCGCCGAACGCACAAGCACCATGAGGCCCTTCGCCGGGACGGATTCGGCCAAGTTTTGGAAATACTCGCGGGCAAGGGGCCGCTCAGGGATGACCGGTCCTTCGATGAGCTGACCGACGCATTCATGACCGTTTTCGGCGACAGTACCTACAACCTGCTCGACACGGCGCGCGGCTGGAGCCACGACCAGATCATGGCGTGGCTCTGCGATGTCCTTCCTGGAATGCTCCTGGCCCGCCCGGCGACAGTAGGAAACTGATTGGGCTGCAGGGGTGTCGGTTGAAATGGCTTTATGGCCGTCGAATATCTAAGAACGTTTTTGGGAAAGCGATTGGTGTTTGCCGGTCACTGGGCGGACGGTGGATCCATCGGCGGCGCGCCCAACATTCGCCGTTGCCTGCGCGGGCCGGTACCGCATGGCGACGACTCCTGACCGAAACTCGTGGCGATCCACGAGCTCGAGTTGGATTCGATCGCTGAGCCCTGCGAGCAACGTCGGCCCGTGTCCGGCAAGGACGGGCTGTACGAGGAACTCATACTCGTCAATCAGCCCCAGGCCTGCCAACTCAAGGGGGAGCGTCACGCCGCCCACCCACAGCCCCTCGCCGGGTTCCTGCTTGAGCCGCTGAACCGCTTGGCCCACGTCGCCCCGCAACAGCTCGGCATTCCAATCGACCCCGCCCAGCGTGCTTGACACGACATACTTCTTCGCCCGGTCGATGGCCTCGGCGAAGGGGACCTGCCACTCATCCATCCAGGCAGGCCACGTGCCGGTGGCCGGCTGCCGCCACGCCCCCTCCATCATCCCGTAGGTCACCCGGCCGAACAACAGGGCATCTGCCCTTTGCATCTCAGCGGTCCAATAGCGCATCGACTCCTCGTCCGGTGGGAGACCTGCCTCGTGATGGCAGCAGCCGTCGAGGGTGACGTTGATCGAGTATCGAAGTGGCCGCATCCCGATGCCCTCCCTTGATGCGCAAGTGCGTTTTCACTGGATCATTCTCAGATTAGTGTCCGCGCCACGCCGTCGCCAAGGGTTCATCGAGACTGACCTTCCGACGGACTTGTGGCCCTGTTGCCACGGACATGGCGCCAACGAGGAGCACATGACAGTGACCCGGGGGTTTCTGCATGTCCTCGGACCACGCTGGGTCTGGTCGGGGGTCAGCAATGGTGCGGCTGAAGCAGGCGCGGCTGAACGACGCCGCCCCGGACTCAGGCAGCGGGCTTCCCGCAGCAGGATGCCGGCCGTTGGCTGCCGCTTCCCCGGGTTTACATGGCGGGGACTTTGGCCTTCAGGGCATTGATGATGCGCGGGACGCTGTTGAGCCAGTTGGCCTCAAGCGCAGCAATGGCGGCCGGCAGGTCGTTCGCCAGCAACGCTTCGGCGATGGCTTCGTGCTCGGCTGCCGCGCGCTCCATCAAATCGGCGTTCCCCACATACAGGCGCTCGTAACGCCGCAGGGCCAGCTTGTACGACGCGACTGTTTCGGCCAGGCGCTTGTTCGGGCTGCCGGAGGCGAGCAGCGCATGGAAGGCATCGTCGTGATCGTGGATGTCCGCGGCGGAGCTGACGGACGCGGTAAATTCGTGCGCCTGCACGGCCAGTTCCCGACCGATGCGGGCCAGCTCCGACGCCGGTGTCAGCCGCAGGGCCAGCCCCTCCAGTGCGGCAATGATCTGCACCGCTTCCGTAAAGTCGTTTGCCCCAATGGGCGCCCACCGGAACCCCTTGCCCGAAACACGCGTGATGACGCCCTGCTGCGAAAGGGAAATAAGGGCTTCCCGCAGCGGGGTCCGGCTGACACCCAGCTCCTCGGACAGGGAGACCTCGTTGATGTTGTCCCCCATGCGGAACTCACCGGCCCCAACACGGTCCATGATTTCTGTTTCAATCTGTTCACGCAGGGTTTGGCGCTGAATGGACACTTGTTCCTCCTTGCACCGCAGTCTCGAGTCATGAAGCGAAGTGATCACGCGGTAGATCTACCACTCCACTCACAATTCAGTATACTGTATACAGAAGTGAAGGGGTACTTGTATGGACATTGTTAGTGTAGGGCTCATCGTCAATCCGATCGCCGGACTCGGCGGCCCGTCGGGGCAAAAAGGCAGCGACGCCGCAGACATCCGTGAAATTGCGCGCCGTTCCGGCTACTCATGCACGTCTCCCATCCGGGCGCGCCGCGCCGTTGCCCAGCTATCGGCACAGCTGGAACGCACGGGCCGCCGCCTCCGCCTGTTCACAGGGCCGGGGGCGCTGGGTGAGGACGCAGCCCGCGGACTGTGCACCACCACCGTGCTGGCCGGGGACGCAGCCGGAAGCCCAACCACCGACGTCCCAGCCAATTACGGCAGCACCCCCGACGGCGACACTCCCGCCAACGGCACCAGCAGTGCGGGTGACACCCGCCGGCTGGCACGCCTGATGGCAGAGGCCGGCGTGGACCTGATCCTCTTTGCCGGCGGTGACGGCACGGCCCGGGACGTGCTCGACGCCGTCGGCGGAAGCGTCCCCGTCCTGGGCATACCGGCCGGGGTCAAGATCTATTCGGCGGTATTCGCCCTCACGCCCACAGCCGCAGGATCGCTCGCTGCCGCCTGGCTTGCGGAAGGGTCCAGGGACGTGGCAGACCGCGACGTGGTGGACATCGACGAGGAGCTGCTGCGGGCCGGGCTCGCCTCCCCCGCGCTGTACGGAACGCTCAGCGTGCCCGTGGACCCCAGCCGGCTCCAGGCACGCAAGGCCGCAACGCCGGCGTCGGACGCAAACGCGGTCGCCGCCCTGGCCCGGGCCTTTGTCCGCGGCATGGACCCCCGCAGCACCTACATCCTGGGCCCGGGCGGAACCACCCAGGCCATCGGCGCCGAACTTGGCCTGGCAACCACCCGGCTAGGCGTCGACGTGGTTCGGCGGGACGGGCTGCTTGCCGCCGACGCCGACTCGCACACCTTGGAGGCCATGCTGGACGCCGGGTTTGACGGCTCTCCCGCGGTGGTGGTCCTCACCCCCCTGGGCGGCCAGGGCTTCGTGGTGGGTCGCGGCAACCAGCAGGTCACCGCACGCATGCTCTCCCGGCTACCCCTCCAGATTGTCGCCACGGACGGCAAGCTCGCCTCGCTGGCCGGTCGTCCGCTGTGGGTTGACTCCGGGAACGACGACGTCGATGCCCGGCTCAGCGGTTACGCGAAAGTTTTCACGGGTGCTGGCACCCACACGGTCTACCCGGTCCGCCGGGTGTTGGAAGAAACCTCAGGCAACACCACAACCAAGGAGTACTAAATGCGTTTGCAGGACAAGAATGCCATCATCACCGGCGGCGGCTCGGGAATCGGCCGCGCCACTGTCCTGGCCATGGCGGCCGAAGGCGCCAACGTGGCCGTCTTCGACATCAACGAGGCCGCTGCCAAGGCTGTCGCGCAAGAGGCAGCAGCCCTCGGCGTCAAGGCCATTGGTGTGGCCGTCAACGTTGCCGACAATGACCAGGTCCAGGCCGGCGTGGCCCAGGTGGTGGAGGCCTTTGGCGGCGTGAACGTGCTGTTCAACAACGCCGGCATCATCCGCCGCGCCAACGTCCTGGAAACTTCCGTCGAGGACTGGGACCGCGTCATGGGCGTGAACGTGCGCGGGCCGTTCCTGCTGTGCAAGCACGTGGTTCCCCTCATGCAGGCGGCCGGCGGAGGTTCGATCGTCAACACCGGCTCCGGCTGGGGCCTGAAGGGCGGCGGCGACGCCCTGTCCTACTGCACCTCCAAGGCTGCCGTCGTCAACATGACCCGCGCCCTCGCAATCGACCACGGCCCGGACAACATCCGCGTCAACTCGGTCAACCCGGGCGACACCAACACGCCCATGCTGCGCGAGGAGGCCCGCCAGCTCTCGCAGGAGGAGCAGAGCTTCCTGGCCGAGTCCAACGACCGCCCCCTCAAGCGCATGGGCACGCCGGAGGAAATCGCCGAGGCCGTGGTCTGGCTGGCCAGCGACGCCAGCTCCTACGTCACCGGCTCCGCCCTGGTGGTCGACGGCGGCGGCATCGCCTAAAGTCCGCACACAGGCAAAAGGGGCCCGCCCCGGAGTGATCCGGGGCGGACCCCTTTTTGGCGTAAGTGCCTCGGGTGAGTGCTGGGCGCAAGTGTTTGGCGCAAGTGCTTGGCGCACGTGCCAGGCTGTCAGCCGTCCCTGTCTGCCAGCCACACCGCCAGGTCCAGGAACAATGCCGCTGACCAGCCGAACCCGGTGGTGGCGCCGGCTGCGCGGGCGCCCGTCTGCGGATTCCAGTATTCGTGGATGCCGCCGCTCTCGCGGACCATGTCGACGGTCCGCGCGGCCAGAGCCACGGCTTCGGCTTCCAGTCCGCTGCGCAGCAGCCCCTGGACCACCAGCCAGTTCACGTTCAGCCAAACGGGTCCGCGCCACATCCTGTCGGCATTGAACTCAGGCTCGGCCTGGGCGACTGTGGGCAGTGGCCAGGGCGCCCCCAGCCCGGCCGGATCGGCCAGCGACTGCCGCAAGGACTCCAGCACGGGTTCGGGCAGCCTGCCTGTCAGCAGCGGCATCAACGCAAACGGCGTGAGCGTGGTCCGCGTGCCGGACGGTGTCAGCGCCACAAACTGGCGGCGCCCCGCATCGTAGCGACGGGCCACCAGCCGTTCGGCAGTGGCATCAGCCAGGGTACGCTGCGCGGCAGCTTCCGCAGCGTCGCCGCGTTCGTCCGCCAGCTCCGCCATGGCGTCCAGCGCCCTGACCAGGTAGCTGGGGAGGTCGGGCGCAAACACCGGGCCGCCGTCGTCAAAGAGCGGCGAGTCATCCAGCCCTGAGGAATAGACATGCTCGTAGCCGGGCAGGCCGTCCGGGGAGGGCCGGGCGAACCACCAGCGGTGCAGCCTGTCCAGCCCCTCCCGCAGTTCCGCCTGCACCGAGCCGCCGCCAACCTCATCGACGGCGCGGGCAGCCCAGGCGGCCAGCGGCGGCTTCGTGATGGGCATGTCCGCCTGGACCACCATGGGTGAATCCGGGCCGTGGATCCGGGCCAGGGTGGCCAGGTCCCCCGGCGGCATGTCGGCCACGCAGGCCAGCGTGCCGCCGTCGTGCACCACATCCGGCAGGCCGCCGTCGGGCGCCTGCTCGCCGAAAAACAGGCGGAGCTGGTCCGCGGCAAGCTGCGGGTCGCCGTGGCGCAGCCCGAAGCTGATGAAGTAGGAATCCCACTGCCACGCGGCAACGTAGCCCTGCTTGGACGGGATCACCGCCTCAATGTCCGGATGGGTGTCCAGGCGGACAATGTTGCTGGCCAGCAGCCACCAGGCGTAGCGGACCATTTCCAGGTCCGCGTCCCGGACGGCGGGAAGCCTGGCGAACCATTCCTGCCAGCGGGCGGACGCGGCCGCAAGGCACTGCCCATGGCTGCCACGCACGGGCGTGGTGCGGACTGGGCCGCCAATGCGGACGCTCACGCTGCCGCCTGCCGGCAGCACGATGCGGGGGGCGCCGAAGGTGTCGCTGCCCTCCGTGCTGCACCAGCGGATCGGCGCGCCGTCCACCTCGGAGGCCGGCGCGCCGTCGCGGCCGGTGCCAAACGCCTCAAGCGCCACGGTTACCGGGTCGCCGTCGGCTGCCGCTCCGATGCTCAGCGTGTCCGCGTCTGCGAAGGTCAGCGAGGCCGCCCCGTGGGCAAAGGTGATGCCTTCGGGCCCGACGGCGGTTACCTCCAGCAGCCTGCCGGTGGAGTCGTGCACGGCCAGCCGCCGCAGGTGGTTGCACCGGTCCGCGTGGCGCTCATAGACGGCACCGGCGACCCGGAGCCCGCCGTCGGGGCGGGCAAAAATGAGCAGCCGCGAGCCCCTGTCCGTCAGCGGCACGGAGTCCAGGTCGATGAAGGCGCCGGCTCCGGGCCAGGAACGCATCAGGAGCCGCCCATGCCGGACATGGCCATGGAGTTCAGGATCCGGCGGTTGCCGATCAGGAATGCGATCAGCATGGGCACGATGGAGATGGCCGACGCCGCCATGATTACGGAGTAGTTGATGCCCCCATATTGGCCGGTGAACTGGGAGAGCAGCAGCGGCACCGTGAACTGGTTTTCACTGTTGAGCACAATCAAGGGCAGGAAGAAGTTGTTCCAGGCACCCAGCGCCACCACGATGGACAGGGCGGCAAGGCCGGGCTTGATGTTCGGCATGACAATGCTGAACAGGATCCGCCAGCGGCCGGCGCCGTCCAGCCGGGCGGCCTCTTCCAGCTCCACGGGCAGCGAGCGGATGAACTGGCGGACCAGGAACACGGCGAAGGGGTTGCACAGCACGGCCGGGATGATGAGCGCCAGGTGTGTGTCCACCCAGCCCAGCTTGGAGAAGATCATGTACAGGGGCACAATCGTCACCTGCTGCGGGACCATTTGGGTGGCAAGAAACAGCACGAACAGGAATTTGCTGCCCTTGAACTCAATCCGCGCGAAGGCGTAGGCCGCCATGGAGGCCGTCACAATGGTGCCCGCCACCGTCAGCACGCAGATGTAGATGCTGTTCCAGTACGCCAGCCCGAACGGGGCCGCGTTCCAGGCATCGGCATAGTTGCTGAAGTTCCACGGGTTGGGCAACAGCCCCAGCGGGTTGCTGAGGATCTGCGGCAGCGACTTGAAGGACGTCAGCATCATCCACAGGAAGGGTGCCACCATCAGGAAGCCGCCCACCGCCAGGAGGAGGTGCAGCGCCAGGCCGGACAGCTTGATGCTGCCTTCCGTGCGGTTGCGGCGGCCCATGGCCGGGAGTGTGCGCTGCGGTGTTTTTTGCAGTGTGGTTGTCACGTGTTTCAGCTTTCGTAGTGCACGAACCGGCGCTGCAGGCCAAGCTGCACGGCGGTGACCACCAGGGTCAGGACGAGCAGGATGATGGACGCCGCGCTGGCCATTCCGAACTGGAAGTGGCGGAAGCCCTCGTCGTAGATCTGGTAGACGATGGTCCGGGCAGAATTGTCCGGACCGCCGTTCTTCGTGAGGACAAAGACCACGTCAAAGGTTTGGAAGGAACTGATCACGGCCACCACGGTGGAGAAGAAGACAACGGGCGACAGGAGCGGCAGCCGGATCGCCATCATGGTGCGAAAGGCCCCCGCCCCGTCCACGCGTGCCGCTTCAAGGACGTGTGGATTGATTCCCTGCAGGCCGGCCAGGAAAATGATCACGTTCAGGCCCAGGGATGACCAGATGGTCACGATGGAGACGGCCGCCAGCACAAAGTGCGGGTCCCCCAGCCAATCCGGCCCGGGAATGCCAAACACCTTCGAGAACGCCTGGTTCAGGGGCCCGTCGGCACGCAGGATCTGCTGCCACACCAGTGAGATGGCGATGGAGCTGGTCATGACCGGGGCAAAGTAGAGCAGCAGGTAGCCAGTGCGCCCGCGCAGCTTGTCCAGTGCGACGGCGATCAGCAGTGACAGCGCCAGCCCCACGGGGACGGTGATGAGCGCCAGCACCAGCGTGTTGATGATGGAGCGCAGGAACACGGGGTCGGCAAGTTCCGCCTGGAAGTTTGCGAACCCCACCCAGGTCAGCTGGGTCAGCCCGTCCCACTGGGCGAATGCCAGGACCAGCCCGACGGCGAACGGCAGCAGCACGAAGCCGCACATGCCTATCAGCTGGGGGCTGACGAAGACCAGGCCCCACCAGCGGTCGCGCTTGCGCCAGCTCGCCTCCCCGCGCTCCACCGGGGGCGCATCCGGCGTGCGGGTTTTGGCCAGGACAGCGGTCACCCGGTCAAACCGCCTTTTGCATCAGCTTGGACACGGCCGTGATGGTGTCGGCCGGGCTGGTCTTGCCCTGGTACATGCCGAGCATGGCCGTGCTGACGTCGGAGGAGAGCCCGGGCACCTTGGCCTCGACGGCAAAGTCCTCGAAGCCTGCACTGGTCATGTCCAGGAAGGACTTGGCGTGGGCCGGATAGTTGCCGTCCAGGACCACCGAATCGGCGCCTTTGACCGAAGGGACGGCATTGCCGCCGTCGGCCAGGCGAAGGGTCTGGCCCTTGGCGCTGAGGAAGTCCCCCACAAACGTCTTGGCCGCATCGGCAGCCTTAGTTTTGGCGTTGATGACCAGGTACGACGCTGCCACGCCGCTGCTGCCGGGCTTGCCGGAAACGGTGGGCCACGGCGCGATGTCGTAGTCGTCCTTGCTGCCCGATTGCTGGGCGGTGGCAATGCCGTAGCGCCCCTGGACGTAGAAGCCCGCCTTGTGGGATACAAACAGGCTGTCCGCCCCGGAACCGTCCGGCAGGGTGTCCGCCACGGTGAAGGACTTGCTGGTGAAGCCGTCGGCCAGCGACTTGATGGCGGCTACGCTCTTGGGGTCCTCCGGCAGGACGAACTTTCCGGCCGCGTCGAAGACCTGGCCGCCGTTGGCCGCCACCCAGCTCCAGTGCGTGGACCAGTAGTTCCAGAACATGGCCCCGTGCAGGCCCTTGGCCGCGAGCTTGGCGCACATGCCCAGGAAGGTCTCAATGGTCCAGATGCCGGCAGCAGCCAGGTCGGCGGGATTTTCGGTGATGCCGGCCGCGGCCAGGGCCTTTTTGTCGAACCAGAACACGTCCGGGTTGCAGTCGTTGGGCAGGGCAAAGAGGCCCTTGTCCGTCTTGCCGGCGCCAAACAGGGCCGGGTTGAAGTCAGCAAGCTTGACCTTGGCGTCCGCGCCGTCCACCACGGGGGTCAGGTCCATGAGCACGCCGGAGGAGACGAACTTGCCGATGTAGTCATCGCCCACGTAGAACACGTCCGGTGCGGTGCCGGAGGTAAGCTGGGTCAGCAGCTTGGAGTGGTAGTCCGAGTAGGACGGCACCATCTGCAGGGTGGCCGTGATGGTGGGGTGGTCCGTCTTGAACTGCGCGTTGAACTTCTTGAAGCGCTGTCCTTCCTCCGGGGTGCCCCAGGTGGACCAGGTGATTTTGGCTGAGGATCCTGCGGCGCCGCCGGACTGGCCGCAGGCTGTGGTGGCCAGCAGGGCGCCGACGCCCAAGGCCCCTGCGAAGAAATTCCGGCGGCTGAAGGTGTTGCTGTTCACGGGGGTACTCCTTGGTCGTTGGTGCATGGTGGGGTGGGACCTTAGTTGCTCAGGTGCTTCTTTTGGTATGCGCGCCACGTGATGGCCCAGCGGGCCGGATCATTCAGGTCGTCGTGGTGGATGTGGTGCACCGTTTGGTTGTGCGGGGCGGTGCGGACAATCTCCGGGTTGGTGCGGGCCTCCCCGGCAACATGGGCCAGGACCGCCACGTATTCGTCGATCTCCGACTTGGAGTAGGACTCCGTGGGTTCCAGCGTGAACGGCTGCGGCACCAGGTAGGGGTGGTGGCTGGTCCAGTAGTGCATGCCGAAGTCGGACATGCGGATGCCGATCTCCTCGCTGCTGACGCCGGTTTCCTCAAAGAGTTCCTGCCAGGAATACCTGACCTGTTCGATGCGCCGCTTGCCTTCCGCGTAGGGTGCGGAGGCTCCGGGGATCTCCAGGACCTTGGCCAGCAGGTAGTTGTTGTTGAGCACCGCGGTTTCGGCAACCTGGCGCAGGCCGTCGGCGCCGAGGGCCATGATCCAGGCGTAGGCGCGGACCACGTTGGGGGCGACACCGAAGAACGGGGCCACCGTCCCGACGGACTGCGGGTGGTTGTGGTTGACGGTGAAAGTCTCCCCCACCTTTTCGATGGTCGGACCGGGCAGGAAGGGGACCAGTTTCTCCGAGACGCAACTGGCGCCGGCTCCGGGCCCGCCGCTGGCGTGCGGGGTGCTGAACGTCTTGTGCAGGTTGAAGTGGCACAGGTCAAAGCCGGCGTCGGAGGCCCTGGTGATGCCCAGGATGCCGTTCGCGTTGGCCTGGTCGTAGGCAGCCAGCCCGCCCACCTCGTGGACAATGTCGACAAACTCGCGGATCTTGGCGTTGTAGATGCCGGTGTCTTCGGGGTTGGTGATCATGAGGGCCGCGGTGCGCGGGGAGACGGCGGCACGCAGGGCGTCGATGTCTGGGTAGCCGTTGGCGTCGGGCATCAGCGTGATGACCTTGTAGCCGGCAGCCTTGGCGCAGGCGGCGTTGGAGGGGTGGGAGAAGATGGTGGTGATGACCTCGTCACGCACCCCGCCGTCGCCGTTGGCCTCGTGGTAGGCGCGGATCATGGCGATGTTGGCCCAGATGGCGGCCGAACCGCCCTGGGTCTGCAGGCTGACCCGGGCCATGCCGGAGATCTCGGCCAGCAGCCGCTCCGTGCGCCAGAAGATTTCCAGCACGCCCTGGATGCTGGCCTCGTCCTGGTGCGGGTGGACGTCCATCAGCTTCGGCGTGCGGATGATGGTCTCGTTGACCTTGGGGCTGTACTTCATGGTGCAGGTGCCCTGGCCAATGTCGATGTTGAAGTCGGCGCCGAGATTTTCCTGGCTGATGCGCAGGTAGTGGCGGACCACGCGCATCTGGGCGAGTTCGGGCAGGGCCGGGGCGTCCGAACGCCGCAGCGGGGCCAGGCGGTCCTCGCGCAGGGCGAGTGCGTCCACGGCGGCCGGTTCGGGCTGCTGGACTAGGATGCCGCGTTCGCCGGGGGTGCTCAGTTCGAAAATGATCGGCTCGTCCCAGCGTGCCTGGTGAAAGCGGCGCAGGGCGGGCTTGGGTGCAACGGGAAGTGCCATGGTTAGTTCTCCTTCAAAACGGCCGTGAGGGTGGCGGCTAGTGTGTCAATGTCGGCGGCGGTGACCTGTTCCGTCACGCAGACCAGGAGGCGGTTGCCGGGCAGGACCACACCGGGCTCGATGCCCCGGGCACGCAGGGCCGCGACGGCGGCGGTGCTGGTCAGGGAGGCGTTGGAAAAGTCGACGGCGATTTCCCGCAGGTGGAGCGCGGAGTCGGACAGTTCAAGCCCGTCCACGGAGGCCAGCTGCTGCGCGGCGTAGGCCGTGCGGGCCAGCAGGGTCTCCCCCAATTCGGCCATGCCGGTGGGGCCCATGGAGGCCAGGTAGACCCCGGCTGCGATCCCCCACAGCGCGGCGGCGGTCCCCACCCACTCCTTCCCTTCCTCGCGCAGGGCGAAGGAGGTGCGGTCCCAGGCGACGTCGCCAAAGCCGTACTCTCCCGGTACGTCGGTGGATTCCAGGCCAAAGAGGCGGGATGGCATTTCCAGCACGAACGTGGGGTCGTCGTGGACGGCGATGAAGCCGCCGCGGCCGCCGCCAAACCACTGGTGGATGCCCAGGGACTGGATGTCGCCGCAGACAATGTCAGCACCCCAGTCCGCAGGGGGTGTCAGGGCACCGTAGGCGATGGGGTCGGTGCCCACCACGGCGAGTGCACCGGCGTCGTGCGCCAGTTGGGCCAGCCGGGCCCCCTGCTCCTCCAGCGCGCCGTGGAAGCTGGGGGTCTGGATCCAGACGGCGGCGGTGTCGGCGCCGATGGCCTGCTCCGCGGCGGCGAGATCGGCCGTGCCGTTGCTGGAGGGGATGATGGTCAGGTCCATGAAGGAACGCACGTAGTCGGTGACCTTGGAGACCAGGTCCGGGTTGGCGACGCTGACCAGGACGATTCCGCGGCGGCCGGTGATGCGCCCCGCCATGGCCAGCGCAGTGGCCGTGGCCTGCATGCCGTCATACGTGGGGACGTTGACCACGTCCATGTTCAGCAGCTCGCCCATCATGGACTGGTACTCGAAGAGTGCCTGGAAGCGGCCGTGGTCCTCATAGGGCTCCCCCGCGTAGGCAGTCAGGAATTCGCTGCGGCCAATCACCTCGTCCACCACGGACGGCACGTAGTGGTTGTACGTGCCCGCGCCCAGGAAGCTCAGGGCCTCGCGGGTGCTGGTGTTCTTGTTCAGCAGCCCGCTGACATGGCGTTCCAGTTCAGCCTCGGACAGCAGCGGTGCCGGCAGGTTCAGGCTGCCCTGCACGCGCAGGCTGGACGGAATGTCCGCGTAGAACTCCTCGATGTCGGCCGCGCCGACGGCGGCCAGCATCTCTTCCCGCACGGCCGGGACCGTGTTGGGGATGTAGGGGTGGGTTACGGGGTTGTTCATGGATTCACCTCAGGTGTTGTGGCGGCCGGGCCGCCTCATGGAGCGATACTTCGTTTTGCATTCTGTATACAGAATACATTATGCCCATTGTGTGATGTGGTCAACATTTTCCGCCGGAAATGTTTCAGCCCGCCCCGGCGAAGACTGCCGGGGCGGGCTGGGGTGCCCGATAACGGGCAAATGGTGGGGCCTAGACAGCCTGGAGGCGGTCACTTTCGGACACGACACGAACCGTGTCGGCGCGGTCATGCCGGACCACCAGGACTCCGCGGGCCGGGAGCGGCTGCAGTCCCCCGGCGCCAGGCGCCGGGCCGTCCCCGCCCACCAGGATGCTGGCCCGGGCCGGCACCGATACGTCCAGGGCCGCCGTCGAGCGGTTAAGCACGAAGGTAAACGATGTGTCACCGCTGCGGCGCACCACCACCTCAACATCAGGCCCGGCACCGTCGCGCAGGGGCACGCCCGCTTCGACGAAGATCCGGCGCACCAGTTCCCGCAGCCCGGCGTCGGCCAGGCAGGCGCTCACGTACCAGGCCGCACCGCGGCCATGGTCCCGGACAGTGACTGCCGGGCGGCCGTCCAGCTCGCCGCCGGAGTAGCTGGCCACGGTGCGCGCCCCCGGCGCGTCAAGCCATTCGCTGACCGTGTGCACGGCGTGCAGGGCACCGTCCAGGCGCAGCTGCCCGCTTTCGCCGTCGGGCAGCGGCCAGACCTCGTCCACTTCCACGCCCAGCAGCCCGCGCAGCGGGCCGGGCGCCCCGCCCGGGTGGACGTGGTCGTTTTCGTCAACAACGCCGGAAAACGCCCCGACGACGACGGTCCCGCCGGCGGCCGCATAATCGTCCAGCTGGGCGGCCAGGCCGGGCGTGGCGAGGTAGATATTGGGCACCAGCAGCACCCGGTAAGCGGACCAGTCCGCCCCGGCCCGGACCAGGTCCACGGTGGCGCCGAGGGTGAACGAGGCCCGGTGCCAGTCCCGTGCCTGGCCGATCCAGCTGAGCCGGTTGGTGGGCAGGGAATCCGGCGCGGCCAGGGCCCACATGTTGTCCCAGTCGCAGAGCATGGCAACGTGGGCCTCGACGCGGCTGCCCTTCAGGGCGCCGAGCTGCCGGAGTTCGGCACCGAGCAGGCTGCATT
Organism: Arthrobacter sp. A2-55; assembly: GCF_025548615.1. Taxonomy (NCBI): domain Bacteria; kingdom Bacillati; phylum Actinomycetota; class Actinomycetes; order Micrococcales; family Micrococcaceae; genus Arthrobacter; species Arthrobacter sp. A2-55. Next base: position 24,703 of record NZ_JAJLOZ010000047.1, read on the forward strand.
CCTGGAAGGTCCGGCTCGCCTCGCCGCGGTGGCCCAGGATGGCGGCGTGGAACTTCTCCGGACCGAATTTTGCCGCCCGCCACTGGAAGTACATGATGCCGTCGGCGCCGTGGGCCAGCGCCTGGTAGCTGTCGAGGCGCATCACGCCCGGCGCCTTGGGCACGTTGACGTCGCGCCAGCTGACGGCGCTGGCTGATTGTTCCAGGAGGAGCCAGGGCGCGCCGCCCTTGGCACCGCGCATGAGTGCGTAGTTCAAGGATGCGTCAATGTGGGCGCCGGGGTCCGCGGGATCGGGGTAGGCGTCGTCGGTGACAATGTCCTCGGCATCGGCAAAGGCAAAGTAGTCCAGCTCTCGCAGGATGGACATGAAGTTGGTGGTCACGGGCAGCTCCGGCGTCACCTCTCGGAGCACTTCCACCTCGGAGGTGAACAGTTCCAGCATGGCGGCCGAGGAGAACCGCTCGAAGTCCAGGTGCTGGGTGGAATTGATGGGGCCGGTGGACTCGCGTGGCGGTTCGATGGACTCGAAGTCAAGGTAGTGCTGTCCCCAGCAGCTGGTCCCCCAGGCCTCGTTGAGGGCGTCAATGCTCCGGTACTTGGTGCGCAGCCAGGTGCGGAAATGAACGGCGGAGGCGTCGCACCAGCAGCGGGGCACATGGTCGCCGTATTCATTGGACACGTGCCAGAGGCGCACGGCGGGGTGTTTTCCGTAGCGTTCGGCCATGGCGCGGGTGAGCCGGAGTGCGTAGCGGCGGAAGATGGGCGAACTGAAGCAATAGGCCTGCCGCGAGCCGAATTCCAGGTGTGTCCCGTCCGCCGTGACGGGCAGGATCTGCGGGTATTTGCGGATGAGCCAGGCCGGCGGCGTTGCCGTGGCGGTGGCCAGGTCGACGGCGATGCCGGCGCCGTGCAGCAGTTCAATGACGTCGTCCAGCCAGCCAAAGTCAAAGCAGCCTTCCACAGGCTCCAGCAGGGGCCAGGAAAAGACGGAGACGGTGATGAAATTGACCCCGGCCTGGCGCATCAGCCGAATGTCCTCCTCCCACACCTCCCGCGGCCACTGCTCCGGGTTGTAGTCTCCGCCGAAGGCGATTCCATCGAGTTCAAGCGTCCGGGTCATCCCTTGACCGCCCCTCCCATAAGTCCTGATACGAATTGTTTTTGAAAAATGATGAAGACCAGCAGCAGTGGCAGGGTGGCCAGGAGGGAGCCGAGCATGAGGCCTGAATAGTCCACCCGGGACAGCCCGATCATGGTGTTCAGGGCCACGGGCAGCGTGTACTTGTCCTCGGTGTTGAGCATCAGCAGCGGCCAGATGAAGGAGTTCCACTGGCTGATGAAGGTGTAGATCATCAGCGCGGCCAGCTGCGGGCGGGCCACCGGCATCACAATGCGGTAAAACGTCTTCAATTCCCCGGCGCCGTCAATGCGGGCCGACTCTATCAGGCTGTCGGGGAAGTCGAGGAATGCCTGGCGCATGAGGAAGATCCCGAAGGCGTTGGCCAGGAACGGCAGGATCAGCGCCTGGTAGCTGTTGACCCAGCCCAGGCTTGCCATCATCTGAAACAGGGGAACCAGCAGCACCTGCATGGGGATCATCATGGTCAGCAGCACCGCGCCAAGCACCAGGCCGCGGCCACGGAAGCGGAACTTGGCCAGCCCGTATCCGCACATGGCACTGACCACGCAGGAAAAAGCGGTATAGATGACGGCGACAACCAGGGAGTTGACCATCACCTGGGAAAAGTTGGTCTCTTGCTGGAGCCGGGCCAGGTTTTTCCACAGCTCCCCGCCCGGCAGAAGGGGCAGCGGCGTGGCGAACAGGGCCGCCGTCGTATGCGTTGAAGCGATGACCATCCACAGGAACGGGATGATGCTCAGCGCTGCCCCGACCAGCAGTACCAGGTACACCGGAAGCCGTTTGAGCGTCTGTGTCATTTCTTTTCCTTCATGATCGCGAACTGCACCACGGAAACCACCGCGATGATGGCCACCAGCAGCCAGGCGATGGCGGAGGCATAGCCAAAGTCAAACTGCTGAAAGCCCACCTTGTAGAGGTACAGCACGGGGGTCAGCGTGGCGTTGTTGGGCCCGCCGCCGGTCAGGATGAAGTTTTCATCAAACAGCTGGAGGGCGCCGATGGTGGAGGTGATGGAGCTGAAAAGGATGACAGGGCGCAGCTGCGGGATGACGATTTTGGTGAAAATGGCCCACCGGCCGGCGCCGTCAATGCGGGCGGCCTCGTAGAGCTCGGCGGGGATTCCCTGGAGTCCGGCCAGGATGATGACCATGTTGTAGCCGGTCCACCGCCACGTAATCGAGGCGATCAGGGCCACGCGGGACCACGCTTCGCTGTTGAGCCAGTCCACCGGTGACATTCCCACCATGGCGAGCAACTGGTTGACGGCGCCGCCGTCCGTGGCGAGCATGACCCGGAAAACCAGGGAATACGCCACCAGGGTGGTTACCGCGGGCAGGAAGTGCATGGCACGGAATCCGGTGCGGAAACGCAGCCATGACTGGTTGAGCAGGTAGGCCAGTCCCAGCGCCGTACAGACCATGAGAGGGACCTGGATGACCAGGATGAGGCCAACGTTGAACAGGCTCTTGGCCACCAGCGGATCGTGGAACAGGCGCAGGTACTGTGCACCGCCCACCCACGTGGACTCACCGCCCGTGGTCGAGAAGAAGCTCTGCCACAGGGAAGACAGCAGGGGGTAGAGGAAGAAGATGGCGAAGAGCGCGACCGCCGGCAGGACAAACCAATAGCCGGGCCGGCTGCGGCCGGCGGTGGAGCGTGCCCCCGCCCGGCCGCCCGCGTTTGCGGACGGCCGGCGGGAGGGCCGCAGGAGTGTGCTGGTCATGGTTGCTGGGCGATCTTTCGCCCGGTGGCGGTGGCGATCTGCTCCGCCGCGGACTTCAATGCCGCGGCCGGGTCCTGATGGTTGAGCACGGCAGCCACGACGGCGCTGGAGACCGTGTCCCCCGCCTTGGCATTGTCACTGGTGTAGGTGATTGACGGGATCTTGGGTGTTTGGGCCGCGAAGAGCTCATAGACCTTTTCACCGCCGAAGTACGCCTGGGGTGCGTGGAACAGGGGCGCATCCAGGGCCGGAAGATAGGACGGGAACAGGCCCTCGTCCTTCATCATGGACACCTGGTTGTCCTTGTTGGCCAGCATGAACTTCACGAAGGAGCCGGCCAGCTGCGGGTTCTTGGCCTGGGTGGGGATGGCGAGGGTGGAGCCGCCGTCGTTGGAGGTCTGCGTGCCTCCGGCCGTGAAGGCAGGCAGCGGCACCACCGTGATCTTGTTGGCGAGCTCCGGCATTTCGCCTGTGAGCGTGCCGATCCACCACACGGCCTCGGGCATGACTGCGGACTTGCCGTTCTTGGTGGCCGTCACGCGCCCGTCCCAGTCCTTGACGTTGTCCAACAGGCCCTTGTCGTTCATGGTCTTGATCAGCGCCAGTGCCTTGACGGCGGCAGCTGAGGTCAGGTTGATGGCGCCGTCGGGGGTGAAGATGCCCTGGCCCTGCTGCTGGAGCAGCATCTGAAACAGGCTGCCGGTCGAGAGGTCGGTGGAGATGAGGGCGTGGCCGGTGGCTGCCTTGACCTCCTCCCCCGCGGTGATCAAGTCATCCCAGGTGGCGAGCTTGCTGGGGTCAACACCTGCGGCCTTGAAGTAGTCGGTGCGCACGTAGAGCGCCACCGTGCCTGAATCCCAGGGCATGGAGAGGAGCTTGCCGTCGGCACTGGACGACGCCGAAATCTTGGAGGGGTCGAACTGGGCCTCATCCGCGCCGATGAGCGGCTTGAGGTCCGTGAACGCCTTGGGAAACTGGTGGATGTACGCCGGCATGTGGTCCGTTTCGACCGTAATGACGTCCGGCAGCCCGCTATTGGCCTGCAGTCCCACTGACATTTTGTCGTAAGCGTTGTCATAGCCGATGTCCACGACGTTGATGGTGGTGCCGGGATGTTCCTTCGTGTACTCCTTGGACAGCCGCTTGAGGGCCGTGGCGGCCACATCCCAGCTCCACACGGTAATTTGTCCGGACACGGCGGCGTCGCTGCTGAGCTTGGTCCCGGCGGCGGACGGCACACCGCCGGTGGCGCAGCCGGAGAGCAGGGCCAGGGCAAGCAGCGGCGCGGCAAGCTTCATTGCTTTGGGCATGAGGGTTCCTTGTGAGAGTCAAAATTCTGTATACAGTACACACTGTAAAGGGTTGGCGTTGTGATTGGCAACACTCCGCCCTAAAATAAACAAACCTTGACATTAGTGAACATGACTTCCGCGGCGCAGGGGTAGCGGCGGGGCGCATGCGCTATCGCCCCGCAGGTTCACGGCCGGACTGTGGGCATGGCGAAGCTGCGCCCTGATGAAACGGCAGAATCATGGACAGATGCGCGTGGCGGCCATCCGGGAGGTCAGTCCCCCTGGGACTCCGCCTTCTTGGCCTGGAGTTCGCCAATCTGCCGGCGCGCGGCAGCAACAAGTTCGTCATTGGTGTTGGCGTGTCCGCCAAGGCCCCAACCGCCCGGAACGGCCTCGGTCAGCAGCACCCAGGTGCGTCCGGCCAGCGTTGGGTCTCCGGCTGCCTTCGCCACCAGCTCGGTAAATTGCGAAACGACGGCGAGTTGCTTGTCCCGATCCAGCGCGCCGGCGTTCGTCAGCACCTGGACGCGGACGTAGTTGCTGTCCCCGTCGACATTTGAGAGATCACCCTCGGGCAATTCGTGCACAAACCCGGCAGTATTTTGCCGGAACATCGGTATGTCCGGGACGCCCTCGATAATTTTGAGCGTCTCGGCAAGGTCCTTGGCCAGTTGGTGTTTGTCCGCAAAGGTGCCCGCTGTTGCATACACGTCGATCATTGGCATTGTCGTATTCCCAACCACTCGTTTGGACCTTGCTGGTGGTGGCAATGATGCGCGCGGAGGCGGTGCTCCGTCAAGGAAATACTCGCGGTGCATGGCCGGGGCGCGGACAATCAACGGGGCGCCGCTGGTCCAGGCCCGCCCGTCAGCTGTGTGGCTGAAGCCGTGGCCCCGCAAGGCCGTGGTCCGCCGCGGAAAGGATCCATTCAACCGTAAGCGGCCGTCCCGTGGGGAGCGGGCAGGCAAGGCGAAACCTGTGGACGGCCCACACCACGTTGTCCGGGGTGAAATACCCCTCGCTGGCCGGCAGCCGTTCATAACTGATGCCCTCGCTGTTCGAGGCGATCTCCACGGAGTCCCAGAGGTTTCCAGCCGCCAAGCCTTCGGTGTCCAGTGTCAGTGCCACGGGGATGTCCATCCGCAGCACTTCAGGCGCCTCGCCTTCGCAGGCCGTGCTGACGGTAAACGTGGTTGAAAGTATGCGAATGGAACCGGCTGACGGGACGTCGTCCAAGCAACCCCGCAGCGGAGCGGTCCACTCGCGGGGGATGACAGTTAGTTCCCTTTCATCGTGCCGTCCGGCAGCTGCGCAGCCGGTGCTGCCCGATGTCCCCTTGCCAGCCCCGTTCTCAACCCTGAGCACACATTCCCCTTCACGTTTCCGCCAACCCCGTCCACCACAAGAGAGTGCCCTGCCGGGAACTCATGACGGACTAATTGCAAGAAGTCCCGGCCCCGGCGGCACGGCTGGTGTGCTGGAGGCCGGATTGCGCCACGCCCGTGTGCCCCGCGGCACCAGCTAGGGCACCTCGGCTGAAACAGTGGGCGCTTTCAGCCCGAGTGCACCGCTGATGGAGACATTGAGCTCAAGGGCCGTCTCCAGCAGGCCCTGCGACACAATGCTTCCGGTCACCAGAATGCGCACCGGCGCAGTCTGGACTGCCTGCCCCTTGCCTGGCAACAGCGGCGGCTTGACGGGCACGACGGCGGTGGGCGCCGCCGTCGTTCTTGGTCCGTGGGAGTCCTCCCCCTGCGCTTCACCGTCCTGGGTCTCCCCCTTTTCCGTCTCCCGGGCTGCGACCGGCCGCGCGGCCGGCTTCGCGGCTTTGGCCGTCGGCTTCGTTGCCGGGCCCGGGGAGGCGGGCTGCTGGTTGACCACCAGGATGCTGCCGGGCCGGTCCGCTGCCAGGTGGCCCGGCACCGCCGGGGGCCCGTCCGGCGGCGTGTCCCCGGCCGGTGGCGGGGCGGGAAGGGAGATTGCAGGCAGGGATTCGGCGATCGCCGGGCCCTGGTCCGGTACAAACAGCCCGCCACCGGACAGGCCCGCGGTCAGGGCGCCGGCCGTGGCAAGCCCGGCCGCCGAGTAGGTCAGCAGGGCGCGCATGCCCATGCCGGCACCGTGCTGGCCGGCGCCCAGCAGATTGCCCACATCCAGGGCCACGCCCTTCGCCATTTCCCTGCCGGAGTAGGCCAGTCCCGCCAGTGCCGGAAAAATGATGCCGCGCATGCCAGCGCCTACGTCCTTGACGTGGAGCAGGATTGCGCCGCATTCCGTGCAGCTTTCCAGGTGCCGCTCCAGCCTGTCCACCCGCCGGGGCGCCAGGGATCCCCGGGCGTAGGCCCCGAGATGCTTGGCATACGCTTCGCAACCGGCTTCCACCGCACCGACATGGTGTTGCAGGTATGCCAGGCGCAGGCCTTCCCTGGCGCGGACGGCCAGGGCCGAAACAGCGTTGGGGGCCAGGCCCAGCAATGGAGCAATGTCAGCAGGTGCCATCCCGTCAACTTCCTGGTACCACAGCACGGCCTGCCAGCGCTCGGGGAGGTCCCTGAAGGAGCGCGCCACCACCTCGTCTTCAAAGGCGGAGACCAAGGGATCCGGCCCTTCGTCAACCTCCATGACCGATTCCATGTCCTCGGTGACCATCCGCTTGCCGTCGATGGCCCGCAGGGCGCTGGCCAGCCGCCGCAAGGTGGTCAGGAGGTAGGCCCGGAAGAAGACTTTGGGCCCGTTGCCGCCCTGGATGGCCGCGAGCACCTTGGCAAACGACTCTGCCACCAGATCGGAAACGTCGCTGAAATTGCCGGCATGCCTGCGGGCGGTGGCCTCCGCGCTGTCACGGTGCCGTTCATACAGCAGCCCGTAGGCTTCCGTGGAACCGTTGCGGACTTGTCGAATCAAGTCCTCGTCGCTGGGCGCGTCGACGTTGTCATTTCCGTTTTCCAGTGATCCCACGGCTACTCCCCATAGTCGCGATTGATCAAAATGCACATATCCTTGGATATTACCCCAGCCCCCGCACGGCAGCTGTGAGGCGGATTCCCCGTTTCGTGACGCACGAATTGATGGAAATTTCTGCGGCAGCAACACGTGCATTGTGACGCCCCGAATTGGCCATGAGGACGCCCATGCCCCATATTGGTGCGTCTTCAATAAACTTTTCCCATGACTGAAACTGCAGCCAATTCCGTAACCCTCCGGTTCCTCGCGGCCCCCACCGATGTGGGCCACAGCGGATCCGTCGACGCCGGCACCGTCCTCGAATGGGTCGACAAGGCCGCCTACGCCGCGGCGGTGGGGTGGGCCAAGTCCTATTGTGTGACGGCCTATGTGGGCAACATCCACTTTGCCGACCCGGTCAACAGCGGGGACATGGTGGAGGTGGAGGCTACCATTGTCTACACGGGGCGGTCCTCCATGCACATCCACACAGTGGTGTCCTCGGGCGATCCCAAGGGCGGCACCCCCACCATGCGCAGCCAGTGCCTGGTGATCTTCGTAGCCGTCGGAGCCGATGGCAGGCCAACTCCCGTTCAGCAGTTTGCCCCGGCCTCTCCGGAGGAAATTGGGCAGCGCGATGACGCGCTGGCCCGAATCAAGGTCCGCGAGGAGATCGTGGCCGCCATGAAGGCCCAGGCGTACACGGATGAAGGTACCGCCGAGCGCGTGGTGCTGCGCTTCATGGCCGCCCCCACCGACGTCAACTGGGGCGGGAAGGTCCACGGCGGGATCGTCATGAAGTGGATCGATGAAGCCGCGTACGTGTGCGCCACCCGGTATTGCGGGACGGACGCCGTGGCCGTGTTCTCCGGCGGCGTGCGCTTCTACAGGCCGCTGCTGATTGGCCACGTGGTGGAAGTTGAGGCCCGGCTGGTTTACACGGGGACCAAGGGCATGCACATCGCCGTCCATGTCCGTTCGGGAGACCCCAAGGGCCGCGACATGAACCTGACCACCTACTGCCTGACCGTCATGGTGGCCCGGGACCATTCCGGAAACTCCGTCCCCGTCCCGCCGTGGCTGCCCGTCTCGGACGAGGACAGGCGCCTGCACGCCCACGCCCGCGAACTGCTCGAGATTCGCGGCCGGGCCCCGGGAAACAGGCTCCCCAACCACCTGCTGCCTGTTGGCGGCATGAGGGCGGGACTGCCTAGCTGAGCAAATTAAGGGCGTCAGTGAAGGCGCCGAGCTCGGGCAGCCGTCCGAAGAACGATGCATCCGCGGCTTCCACGTCCCCGGTGGCCGCCCTGGCCGCCAGGATTCCACGGGGCGTGGGGCGCAGGATGCGGGCGCGGCCGTCTCCCGGGTGCCGCGCCCGTTCCACCATGCCCTTGGCTTCGAGGGCGCGGAGCACCTGGGATGTCATCATCACGTCAGTGGCCGTGTGTTCGGCGAGCGCCGCCTGCGTCATTTGCCGGTCCGGTTCAACCGAGTGGAGCCAGACAAGGCTTGCCAACAACACATACTGCACATGGGTGAGCCCGTGTGGTGCCAGCGCGGCCCGCATCACGGCCTGCCATCGGTTCGTGACGTGCCAGAGGGCCAGGCCCGGGCTCTGCGCCGAGGATGAATAGCGGCTGCCAAGTGAAGCGTCAGGCACGGAGCCGTCAGGCACGGACGCCGCGTTCGGCAGCTGCCAGCAGCTCCCCCATGGCCACGGGGAAGTCGCCGCTGATTTGGGGACCAAGCTCCGGGCCCAGCTCATCGGCCTGCTCCCCCGTGATTTCCAGTTCATGCGTGACGGTGGTCCCACCCGCGGCCACCGCCTCCAGGCGGTGGCGGAACGTCAGGGTGAGGCCTCCAAAGACTGTCTGGTCGGCGTAAACCTGACCGGGTTCCAGCTCCGTGATGACCGATTCCATCGGGTCCTGGCCCTGTGGGGTAACGGTCAGCCGGGTACCGGCCGCGAACGGGCCGTGGAGCTCAAACAGGTCCGAGTCCGGGCCCAGGCTGGTCCCAGAATGCAGTGCCGCAAGCGCGTTCCAGACCGCTCCCGATTCTGCCGCCGTCGTACCCTGGTGTTGTGTTGTCCACATGGCGAGTCTCCTTCGATAAATAGTAAGTGCGCTTATCATATCCAGGAGCCGCTCACAGCGCAAGGGGTTTTCGCGGACCCGCCGGGTCCAAGCAACAGCAGCCGCGCCCCTCAATCCGCCTGGCGGCGATTCTTGCATTAGGCAACCTTTTCCATGGCAAAAACCATTGCCGCATCGGCCCGCTGGTCTTAGCCTTGACCCAGCGGGCTTCCGACAGCCGTCACACAGCCCCTTAAAAAGTCTGGAGATCCTGGAATGCGCAAACACTTCCTTGGAGTGTCAATGGCGGTCGTTGTGACCGTCATCGCCGCGGTCACCGGAGCGGGCGTCGCCGACGCCGCCCCCACACCCAAACCAATTCCGAACTCGTCGCCGGGGTGGCTGACGCACGGGAAGAACCTCGGCGCCGCCTCCCCGAACGGGCAGGTCAGCGCACGCGTGTACCTTGCCCCGAACGGCGGGCTCACCGCCTTGCAGTCCGCCGCCGAGGCAGCCTCAAGCTCCCACCACTTCCTCACACCCGCGCAGTACCACGCACAGTTTGACGCCACGGGGGCAACTGTCAGTGCCGTCAGCAGCTGGCTGAGCGGCGCAGGCCTGAAGGTCAAGGTGGACGCCAACCACCGCTACGTTGACGTCACAGGCAATGTGCGCGCGGCGGACAAGGCATTCGGGGTGACCATCGCCAACTTCAGCCATGACGGGCTGAACGTGCAGGCGCCGACAGGCAGCGCCAGCGCACCGGCTTCCGTCGCTTCGGCCGTCATTGCCATACAGGGGCTCGACACCACGGTGTCCGTCGTCGAACCCCGGACGCAAAAGCCCTCGCCTCCCAGCGCCGGCTTCCGCAATGCGCCCGTCTGCTCCCACTGGTACGGGGACCAAACCCCGGCCACGCTGCCCACACCGGACGGCACCGTCCTTCCGCAGTTGAACGGCGCCTCACTGCCCTTTGCCCCCTGCGGATACACCGGGCCGCAACTGCGCAACGCCTACGAGGCAGGGGCGGCAGCGGGGCTTGACGGCCGCGGCGTAACGGTGGCGATCACCGACGCCTACGCCTCCGCCACCATTGAGGCGGACGCCAACAAGTACGCCGTCCAGACTGGTGACCAGCCGTTTGCCGCCGGTCAGTTCAGCCAGAGCCTGCCGAAGGCCTTCACCCAGGTGAACAGCAACAACTCGCCAAGGCAGTGTGATGCATCGGGCTGGTACGGCGAGGAAACGCTTGACGTTGAAGCAGTGCACGCCATGGCACCCGCGGCCAACATCCGCTACTACGCCGGCGCCAGCTGCCAGGACTCCGACCTCCTTGACACCTTCACCCGCATCAACGACGAAGGCATCGCGACCATCGTGACGAATTCGTGGGGCGGGGTGGGCGACGTCGTCAAGCCGGCATTGTTCCAGGCCTACGAAACCGCCTTCCTCCAGGGCGCTGTCCAGGGCATCAGCTACGCGTTCTCCACGGGCGACTCCGGCGACGAGGCCGCCAACGTTGGCTCGCCCCAGACCGACTACCCGGCCTCCGACCCGTTTGTAACGGGCGTCGGCGGCACCTCCACCGCCATCACCCCGGCCGGCGTGACCGGGGAAACCGGCTGGCAAACCACCAAGTACACGCTCGCCAACGGGGCATGGGCTCCCACCGTGCCGTTCCAGTACGGCGGAGGCGGCGGGTTCTCCTCCAACATCCCCGAACCGGCCTACCAGGTTGCGGCGGGCATCCACAGCCCCAATGGCGGCCGTGCGCTGCCGGACGTGTCCATGGACGCCGACCCAACCACCGGCATGCTGGTGGGGCAGACGCAAACCTTCCCGGGCTCCGCGTCCTACGACACCTACCGGATCGGCGGAACCAGCCTCGCCTCGCCACTGTTTGCCGGCATGACGGCCCTGAAAATCCAGGCCAGCGGCCACGGGCTGGGACTGCTCAACCCGGCGATCTACGCCGACCCGTCGGGTTTCCACGACGTGACGGGTGCCGGGATTGATGCGGGCAACATCCGCGTCGACTTCGTCAACGGGCTGGACTCCAGCAACGGCTACGTCTACTCGGTTCGCTCCTTCAACACCACGAACACCACGCTGAAGGTCGGCACCGGCTGGGACAGCGAGACCGGCTGGGGCAGCGCCCGGGCGGGCTGGCTCACCCCGGCACCGTAACGACAGGCTGGCATCACAAAACTAAAAGGGAGGGGCCGGTTCACGCCGGCACCTCCCTTTTGCCTTGCGGCATCCGGTTTCAGGCACGACGGCGGCCCGGCGGGCTGGGCGGGGTCAGGGCCGGCGGGTCCACCAAAACTCCAGCTGGATGTTGTCCGGGTCGCGGAACACCAAGGCAGCGCCATTGGCCGTGTCCTGGGGGGCGGAGTGCACCACATTCAGGGACGTCAGCTGTGCTTCCCAGGCGTCGAGGTCAGCCCGCTCGCCCACGCTGAAACCGATGTGGTCCAAACCGACATTGCGGTCGTCAAAGGTGGTGACAGGCACGGAGGCGTGCTGGTTGAGGCCGATGACCAGCCCTGTGGCCTGGTGCAGCAGCACGATCATGATGCGGTTCTCCAGGTCTGCACGGCGCACCCGGCGCAGCCCCAGCACCTCGCAGTACCACTGCGCGCTGGACTCGGCATCGTTGACGGACAGGTCTATGTGTGACGGTGCCCCAAAGTTGGGCATGGATTCCTCCTCTTTCCCTTTAGAGCATTGCCCCGGGGTCC